>JBJETC010000178.1:0-11918 GCA_051883115.1 Anaerovoracaceae bacterium | reverse complement strand
CTCAAGGATATAGATGACGAAGATCTTTTCAACGAAGTTGCCGCTGAATTCGACAGGATCATGGAAGTCGATGACGACGAGGAAGAAGATGGTGGAGACGATAAATAACAGCGTCACGAAAACAGAAGAGTACGATATAATCGTCGCCGGTGCTGGTGCCGGCGGCGTTTTTATGGCTTATGAACTGACGAAGATAAAGAACAGCGCCAGGATACTTTTCATAGAAAAAGGCGGCCCGATAGAGAGGCGCAAATGCCCGATCTCAGAGGGAAAAACACCTACGTGCATCAAATGCCGTCCGTGCGCTATCATGAACGGCTACGGCGGGGCCGGCGGCCTTTCTGACGGAAAGTACAACATCACGACGGAGTTCGGCGGAGACCTTCATAAGTACATAGGAACAGACAAGGCCATAGAGCTCATGGAATACGTGGACGGTGTCCTCTGCTCGATGGGCGGCGCGGATGCGAAGCTCTACTCGACGACGGACAGCGGCCTCAGGGCGAAATGCCTCGCTCATGACCTGCACCTCCTCAGCGCGAGGGTGCGCCATCTCGGGACTGACAGGAACTACGTCATCCTGAGCAGGATCTACGACTACGTTAAGGACAGAGTGGATATCAGCTTCTATACATCCGTGAAGGATGTAGTAAAGAACGAGGATGGCTCTTTTACCGTCACAGCTGAAAAGGCCGGCGAAACGACAAATTACAGATGCAGTGACGTCGTTCTCGCGACAGGGCGTTCGGGTTCTGAGTGGATATCTGACGTGTGCGACAGTTTCGGCATAGAGCAGGAGAAAAACCGCGTCGACATCGGCGTCAGGGTAGAGATCCCGGCCGAGATCATGAAGGACATCACCGACAAGGTCTATGAGGCTAAGCTCGTATATCAGACGAAGAAATACAACGATCTCGTGAGGACATTCTGCATGAACCCTTACGGTGAGGTCGTGTCTGAGAACACGAACGGCATAGTGACTGTAAACGGTCACAGCTACGCGGACCCTGCACTCCATACGGAGAACACGAACTTCGCGCTCCTCGTATCGAACAGGTTCACGCAGCCTTTTGACGACAGCAATGAATATGGTATGGCCATTGCGAGCCTTTCCAACATGCTCGGAGGAGGGGTGCTCGTCCAGAGGTTCGGAGACCTCGTAAACGGGAGAAGGAGCACGGCTAGAAGGTTCAGCAAGTGCTTCACGAGGCCGACACTCAAGGCTACGCCGGGAGACCTGAGCCTTGTGATCCCGAAGCGCCAGCTCGACGACATAATCGAGATGATATATGCGCTCGACAAGATAGCTCCGGGCGTCGCGAACGAAGACACGCTCCTCTACGGTGTTGAGGTCAAGTTCTACAACTCCAGAGTCAGGGTCGATGAGAACCTCATGACGAAGGTGCCCGGTCTCTACGCAATAGGAGACGGCTCAGGCGTGACACATTCGCTGTCGCAGGCTTCGGCTTCAGGCGTTTACGTGGCGAGGATACTCGCTGAAAAATACAAGGCGTAAGGTAAAATTTAAGTAAAAACACAGACGCCGTATGGTATAATTATTATTACAATTTTAGAGTCCAACGGTCACGCTGGAAAAGCGCGGCCAGAAGGCTCTTTTATTTTTTTCGGAGGAAAAACATATAATGCATTTTGAGGATGAGGTAAAAGCCGGCATAACTGAGATGATATCGTGGAGGCGCAGTCTCCATGAGATGCCTGAGCTTTCGTTCGAGGATGTGCAGACGACAGAGTTCATAATAAAGACGCTGGAGGAGATCCCGGGGATCGAGATAAAGAGACCTGCGAAGACCGGGGCTCTGGCTGTCCTTAAAGGGACAGCGCAGGGGAAAGGCCGCGCCGGCGTCATACTTTTAAGATCTGACATAGATGCTCTGCCTATCGAAGAAGAAAACGATCTTCCTTTCAAGTCGAAGAAGCGCGGCGTGATGCACGCGTGCGGGCACGACGGCCACACGGCCATGATGCTCGAGGCTGCGAAGATCCTCGCGGCTCACAGGGATTCGTTCGCGGGAGAGGTGCGTTTCCTCTTCCAGCACGCTGAGGAACTTCCGCCGGGAGGCGCGGCAGAGCTCGCCGGAGCCGGCATTATGGAAGGCGTCGACGAACTTTACGGCATGCACCTCAGCACGAGTTTCCCGACGGGGACGTTCGGCGTCCGCGCAGGAGCTCTCACGAGCGCGACAGATAAGTTCACGATCCGTGTAAAAGGCAGGGGAGGTCATTCAGCTTTCCCTGAAATGACGGTCGACCCTATCGTCACGGCCGCGCAGATAGTAACGGCTCTCCAGACTGTAGTATCAAGGAACATTAAAGCTGTGGAGCCTGCAGTCCTTTCGATCTGCGAGATCCACGCGGGAGACGCGTACAACATAATACCTGACGAGGTAGAGCTCACAGGATCGACGCGCACGTTCAGCGAGGAGACGAGGGACGCTGTGCCGGAACGCATAAGGCAGATATCGGAAGGCATATGCGCCGCGGCAGGAGCTGAGTGCGAATGCGAGTTTTCAAGAGGCTACGCTTCAGTCATAAATGATAAAAAGCTCACTTCTGAATGCAGAGACCTTATAGCCCGTGATTTCGGCGAAAAAGCAGCGCTCGACATAGACCCGATCATGCCGGGAGAAGATTTTTCCGCGCTGCAGAAGGACTGCCCGGGATTTTTCGTTGAGCTCGGAGCGAGAAGCGAAGAAAAGGGCATAACGGCGCCGCACCACAACGGACGCTACCTCATGGACGAGGATGCTCTGCCTTACGGACTGCAGTACTGGGTAGATCTCGTGATAAACAGGCTGGGGACAGAGTGATATATGCACTGAGGCTGTGATCCCGGATCGCAGGTCAGTTTTTTACATAAAAAATATTCGCACCGGAGGCGAAAGATGTCAGATTACCATGGAATAATAGATACGCACGCACATATGGACGATCCGGTCTACAGGGACCGCATCGGGAGCGTGCTTGAAGAGGAAAAAGGACGCGGCGTAGAGATGATCATACAGTCGGGCTCGGAGCTCGAGTCGAGCAGGAGATCTGTCGATCTCGCGGAAAAATACGATATGCTCGCTGCGTCAGTAGGGATCTATCCGAATGAGACGGAAGGGCTGCCTGGCGACTATATAGATCAGCTCCGTGATATGGCGTCGTCCGGTCAGGTGTGCGCTATAGGAGAGATAGGCATGGACCTCGGGTATGAGGAGCATCCGCCTGTCGACGTGCAGGAAAAAGCATTCAGGGCGCAGCTTGAGCTCGCGATAGAGCTCGATCTTCCTGTCGTCATCCACGACCGCGATGATGACAGCGATACGATACGCATACTTCGTGACTATCCGGAAGTGCGCGGCGCTATCCACAGGATATTTTCACCGCTGAAGGACGCAGAAACGCTCATCGATATGGGGTTTCTCGTAGGGATCGGACCTCAGGTCACGTGGCCTGACAGCGAGAAGCTTCTCGATCTCGTGCGCGAGATGCCTCTGGACAGGATGCTGCTCGAGACAGATGCGCCTTTCCTTCCGACATATGATAAAGAGGGGCAGCCGGCACTGCCTTCAATGATCGCCGGGGTAGCGGAAAAAGTTTCCGGACTCCGCAAAGATGTTTCCCCGCAGGAAGTCATAACGGCAGCAAGGGAGAACGCTGTCCGTCTCTATGACCTCCCGCTGGAATAGAGCCGCATATCGCGGACGGTGGTTTTTTCCTTTTATCAAAACTCTTGAAGTGAGTGGAAAGTGAGAAATTATGAATCAAAAGCTCGACAAGTATTTTCATCTGCAGGAGCGAAAAACATCAGTGGGCACTGAGATCGTAGCAGGGGCTACTACATTCGCTACGATGGCTTACATCCTGGCTTACATGACCTCGTCAATGTCAGCGATCAAAGGCATAAACCTCACAGGCGTACTGATCTGCACCGCTCTCACAACAGCGATCTCGTGCATCGCGATGGGCCTTTACTCGAACACGCCGATCTGCCTTGCGCCTGTACTCGTTATCCCGGGACTCATTGCCCAGTGGGTATCGTCAGGTACGGCGACATACGCGCAGTGCTTCGGCATGGTGCTTATCTCAGGTGTGGCGTTCCTCCTGATTTCCGTGCTGGGACTCAGGGAAATGTTCGCGAGGAGCCTGCCTAAGAACATCAAGCTCGGCCTCGGCGCTTCCGTAGGCTTCCTGATTGCCCGTGTCGGCCTCAATTCGTGCGGACTCATGTCTGCCAGCGATATGGGACTCTCATACGGCGATTTCACGCAGAAAAGCACGATCCTCGGACTCATAGGGATCGGCATCTGCTTCTTCCTCACATACGTTAAATTCAATATCGGAGGACGTACTTACAAGGTACGCGGCGCTCTCCTCATCGGGATCATCATTACGACGATCATCGGTATTCCTATGGGAGTAACTGTGCTTCCTAAGTCGATATTCACGACTGGAGGCTTTGCCGCGATCAAGTCGACAGCATTCCAGGTAGATGTTGTCGGAGCTCTCAAGATGAGCTTCCTTCCTCTTATACTTATGCTGCTGATAAACGACTTCTTCGGGACACTCGGCGCGGGATTCGCTCTTGCCGGAAAGGCTGACCTCCTCGATGAGGACGGGAACTTCCCTGCATTCGCGAAAGTATTCCTCGTTGACTCGAGTTCGACTATCCTGGGCTCTCTCTTCGGTATCTCAACGATCAGCTGCTTTGCCGAATCCGCATCGGGTATCGAATCAGGCGGACGCACAGGACTCACATCATGCACGACGGGAATATTCTTCCTGCTCTGCTGCTTCATCAGCCCGCTGTTCCTCATGATACCTGCGGCAGCTACGGGAGCCGCTCTCGTAGTAGTAGGCATCTCAATGATCGAGACAGCGGTGAACCTCGATTTCACACCGGCTGAGTTCCTCCCTGTAGCAGCAATGTGGCTCGTTTCGATCTTCATGTACGACTACGTCGGCGGTATCGTTGTAGGCATGTTCGTTTACATGTTCATTTCGATCCTCCGCGCTGTATTCGAGAGAGACAAGACTCTCATCCCTGCAGTACCTGTATGGGTGATGACTGCGATCATGAGTCTTTACTACGTATTCTAAAAGGCGCTTCGGCGAGTAAGGCAGGCGGAGGAGGCCGCATGGATCTCCGGCCGCCTGCTTTTTTACTTGCATTTTCGCTGAATATCATATATAATCTTCATTGCGCATTGAAAGCGTTTCATGCGGTTATGGCGGAATTGGCAGACGCGCACGGTTCAGGTCCGTGTGGGAAACCATGGGGGTTCGAATCCCTTTAACCGCACCAGAAGTTTTAGAGAGACCGTTGGGATCGGCCGGAAGGCCTGGATCCCGGCGGTTTTTCTTTTGCAGAAAAACAGGAGCCGGGCGCGATATGTCACAGGGCGCGCATGACACGCCGGTAAAAATGAAGTTTTTCTCCTGGAGACACATATTTTCCTTTTATGACAGACATTTTTCCGCTAAAATAAGTTTTTACATAAAGATAACGGTGTAAGATGTAATATATAAAAAGGAACAGGGGAAAAAGAGAGGTAAAGAGGATATGGAAGAACTCATAAGCAAGAGAGGTTTTATCTGCGACATGGACGGCGTGCTTTACAGAGGGAACAAACTCCTGCCCGGCGTGCCGGAATTCATCGACTGGCTCGAGGACAACAACAAGAAATACCTTTTTCTGACGAACGAGAGCAGGCTCACGCCTGAGGATCTGTCGGAGAAAATGCACAGGCTCGGCGTAGAGGTCGACCCGTCGCACTTCTACACGAGCGCGCTCGAGACGGCTCGTTTCCTGTCGAGGCAGGCGCCGGGATGCAAGGCGTTCGTGATCGGCGAGCACGGCATGATCCAGGCGCTCGAGGACGCGGGGATAACTATCGACGATAAGGAGCCTGATTACGTGATAATCTCCATGTGCAAGGATTACAACGTGAAGATGATAACGAAGGCGATAAATCTCGTCAACGCGGGAGCGAGGCTCATCGGGACTAACTGTGACCTCGTAAACCCTGAGGAAAACGGCGTCGCGCCTGACTGCAGGGCTCTGATCGCGCCGGTAGAAATGGTAACGAAGAAATACGTCTACTACACTGGAAAACCTAACCCGCTCATGATCCGCTCCGCGATAAAGCGCCTCGGCCTCCATACGGAAGATATCGCGATCATAGGCGACCGCATGGACACCGACATAATCGCCGGGATCCAGTCGGGTCTCGACCCTGTGCTCGTGCTCTCGGGCGTCACGGACATGGAAGAGTGCAGCAAATATCCGTACAAGCCGAGACTCATCCTGAACGGTGTAGGCGACATCCCGAAGTGCTCAGAGAAGATCTGGTAGACATCATTCCGGCGGGTGGAAGTTTTCAGAAAAAATGTCCGTTTTTCAGTACAGGTATGTTTTCTTACGAGGCTGTGATATAATATCAATGGATATTTATTTACGGACTTTGTGATATGGACTCAGATAAATTACTGGAAAACTGCAGCAGGAAGGAATTCGTCGGGACGGCGGCGCTTGACACCATAGGGATGGCTATCGCCGGGATAGACGAGACGCTTCTTGCCAATATGAATGTGGACACAGACCTTAAGGCCATCGGCATCCTGACATCGAGATGCGGAGCGGCCGGTCAGTTCATGGCGCTTGACGATGCCGTCAAGATGACGAACTGCAGGGTGCTTTCGATCGAGCTGCCTCTCGACGCTAAGAACTGGGGCGGCCACGGGTGCTATTGTCTCATAGGCTCGAGAGACGTGTCTGATGTCCGCGAGGCCATAAAGATCGCCATAAGGCTGACGGACAAGTATGTCGGCGAGGTCTATACGAGCGATGCGGGACATCTCGAGTTCTGCTTTTCCGCGCAGGCCGGCGACGTCCTCGTTCAGGGACTCCAGGCGGAGAAAGGCAGGGCGTACGGGTTCATGACCGGATCGCCTGCAGGCATCGGCCTCGTGATGGCGGATAACTGCCTCAAGTCAGCGCCTGTCGACCTCATATGGGAGATGAGCCCGTTCCACGGAGCCGGGAACGTTTCCACACACTGGTCAAACGAGGTAATGATCTCGTTCAAGGGCGATGCGGGGAACGTCAAGGAAGCAGTGCTCACTTCAAGAGCTGTCGGGCTCGATCTGCTGAAGTCGTTCAATGTTCCGGTAGAGTCGGTAACGACGCCATATCTTTGATAGAGAGAATATATGAAATCAAGACTCCTTCTGCTGAAGGAGTTTTTTTATGCTTTCAGGGAAAAACCACATTTTCGGTGCATTCTGATCAAAAGCTGAAAAGTGTGAAAATTTAATGTAATCTCTGAAATTATATTTCTTTTTGCTCATATTTGAGTTAAAATAAAGACAAATAAATACATTTCGCATGCGATAAAAATCTGATTTCCGGTATTTCAAATTCAGACTGCATCGCCGTATTATACGCTCTATTAAAGGAGGAATAATCGATGTATAAAAATATCAAATACGAAGTAAAGGGCTGCGTGGCTTACATAACCATAAACAGACCGGAATCTATGAATGCTATCAATATGGATGTATTGAAGGAACTCAAGCATGCCCTGAGGAACATTGCGGATGACGCGGCTATCAGAGCTGTCATCGTGACAGGAACGGGAAGGGCGTTCGTTGCCGGCGCCGATATCAAGCAGATGAAGCGCTACAATCCTGTAAGAGGACGTCAGATGATGACACTCGGCCACGAAGTAATGGACACGATCGATTCGATGCCTGTTCCTTTCATCGCGGCAGTCAACGGATACGCTCTCGGTGGAGGATGCGAGCTTGCCATGGCATGCGACATCAGGATCGCATCGACAAAGGCAAAGTTCGGACAGCCTGAAGTCGGCCTCGGGATCATCCCTGGTTTCGGCGGCACACAGCGTCTCTCACGCCTCGTCGGAAAAGGATGGGCAAAATACCTCATTTATACGGCAGATACGATCGACGCGGCGAAAGCTGAAGAGATCGGACTCGTTCAGAAAGTCGTAGAGCCTGATGACCTCATGAAGGAAGCAGAGAAGATCGCCGACACGATCGCATCTAAGGCTCCTATCGCTGTAGCTGCTGCGAAGACGACTATCAACGACGGCTATGACGCAGATATCAGAACGGGCGGCAGGATCGAGATCGAAGCGGAAGCTGCATGCTTCGGCACGAAGGACAAGGGCGAAGGGATGTCGGCATTCCTTCAGAAACGCACTCCTAAGTGGGAAGGAAAATAATACCGGGAAGACGGCTGAAAAGCTGATCAGTAGACATAAAAAGCTGGTACGCGCGATGCGTGCCAGCTTGTTTTTTCATCATTTATATTTTTTACTTCTATATATACCGGCTGCCGGCTCACTCTGCCATCGCGAGAGCGCGCTTGAGCTTGCTGTCGTTTTCAGGCTTCAGGCTGTACATCCTGCTCAGGACATCGCCGATATTCGTCATATCCTTCTCATCGCCTTTTTTCAGCTCTATCTCGAGCTCCATAATAGGAGCTTCCTTACCGCCTGCTCTCATGACACCCTTGTCGACAGAGATCTCGCTTACGGAGAGGCCGGTGTCGAGCTTCGCCTGACGTCTCGTGAACTCCATTACGACTATGCTCTCAAGAGGTTCTCCGGCGGAGGCTTCCCTGAGGTCGTCGTAGACTTCTGTCCCCTTGAAAAGCTCTATACTGGCTTTTTCCGGATCTGTGTCTTCCGGGAGAGTGATATTCACTTCCACACGCCTGTGCATGCCGTTTTCTGAGCTGCCTTTTTCCTTGACTGTCGCTACGTATTCGGATCCTTCTTTCCTGATCCTGAACCCGATCTTCGCTTTTTCAAAAGCGCGCGAAGGCGTGTCGAAATACACGGCCTTCATCGGGATGATCTCCTCAGAGCCGCAGACCCTGAGAGTGTATATAAAGCGGCTGTCCATGATCTCATCTGCCTGGGCCTGGTCCCTGAGCAGGTATTTCAGTTCGATCTCCATATCTTACTCCTTTGTATCATGCATAAATTATAGCACCGGCGGGGTCAGTGTCAAACAGCGCGGGGCGCAGGAAGGGCGCGGCGTCGTTTTTTTCGCTAAGTACGGCGGGACGTGATATAATACGTCTTGTTGAGGAGAAAAAGAATATGAAAGAAATAAAAGAACTTAATAAATATCTCGAAAGCACGCTGCTGAAGCCGGAAGCGACAGTCGATCAGATAAAGGACCTCTGCAGGGAGGCTGTGGAGAACCGCTTCAGGTCTGTGTGCGTGAACCCGTGCTATGTTGATACGGCCAGGAAGACTATCGAAGAGCTCGAGGAGGGCGGTGATCCGAAGGATCATGTGAAGGTCGTCACTGTCATAGGGTTCCCGCTCGGGGCTTCAGCGACGCAGGTCAAGTCGTTCGAAGCAGCGTACGCCTGCATGCAGGGCGCTGAGGAAGTCGACATGGTCATGAACATAGGCGCTTTCAAGAGCGGTGATTACAAGTACGTCAGCGATGACATAAATTCCGTCGTCTACGCCGCGTCTGAGTATGAAGCCCTTACGAAAGTCATCATCGAGACGTGTCTTCTGAGCAAAGAGGAGATAATGAAAGCCTGCGAGATCGTCCAGAAAGCCGGAGCCGCCTTCATCAAGACATCGACCGGTTTCAACAAAGAGGGCGCGACGGTGAGGAACGTTTTCCTCATGAGAGGATCCATATCTCAGGAAGTCAGAGTCAAGGCAGCAGGCGGGATAAGGACGCTCGAGGCCGCTCTTGATATGATAGAAGCCGGGGCTGACGTCATAGGGTCGAGTTCGTGCAAAAAGATAATGGACGAATTCATCGCGCGCGGGAACGGCGCGGGCGAAGGCGACGGCACGGATGAAGAGCCGGAAAAAGGCGATGAAGTAAGTAAAGAAAGTGCGGAAAGTACCGGATCAGAGTAGAAAAACCGGGACAAAAGAAGTCGGAAATAAAGATAAAAAGCCTGAAGCGGAAAGCCAGGAAGAGAGAAAGTAAAGGAGAAAGGAAAAAGTAAAATGGAAACGAAAGAGTGCATAACTTCGAGACGCAGCATCAGGAAATTCCAGGACAGGGTCCCGACGGAGGAGACGGTAAGGGAGATCGTTTCGCTTGCTTCGCAGTCGCCGTCGTGGAAAAACAGGCAGCCGGTAAGATACACGGCAGTTTACAGCGAGAATACGAAGAAAATGATCGCCGAGAGATGCGTGCTCGGGTTCGAGCTCAACGAAAAGACGATGCTCAATGCCCCTATGCTCATGGTCATCTCGATCATCCACGGACTTTCGGGATATGAAAAAGACGGCTCAGAATCCACGAGCCTCGGTTCTCACTGGGAGTCATTCGATGCCGGCGCAGCAGCTCAGACATTCTGCCTCGCAGCTCATGACATGGGGATCGGCACAGTCATCCAGGGCGTCATCGATCCGGCGAAGATAGCGGGACTGATCGGCCTCCCGAGGGGAGAACAGGTCGCGGCTGTTATAAGCATGGGATATCCTGACGAGTCACCTGATGCGAGACCTAGAAAAAGAACGGAAGAGCTCCTCAGAGTGATAAAATAGGATAAAACGGGATAAAACAGATCAAATATATCGAAAAAATAAGTCATACCGGGAGGCTGCGTCCGGCGCGCCGGCGAAGCCCCTGATATGGCTTTTTAACACGATTTTGTAAATGTATAGTTAAATAATCTTGAAAAAACAGCTTTTCATGATATAATTATTTAGTCGACGGGGTATAGCGCAGTTGGTAGCGCGCTACGTTCGGGACGTAGAGGCCTTCGGTTCAAGTCCGAATACTCCGACCACACTTAAGCAGCCGCGAGGCTGCTTTTTTATTGTCTTCAGTCGTTAGACTGCGTTATGAGGAGGATGCCCGATCTGAGCTCTATGACACCTTCATCACCTGTGATCTCATTGCTCACACCGAGAGATGTGCTGAAGCCGAGCGTGAAGCCGTCGAGCGGGTATTTGAAGCCTTTAAGTGTCACGCCTTCGGCTAAGCCGCCGTACGCCGCGATCCCGAGGTATTTATAGCCGTCCTTTTTTACGGTGATGCGGCCCGGTCCCATCAGGAACACCTTGTTTCGTCCGTCTATGATGAAGGCGCTGCCGAACTTCCCGAGGTATTTGCAGAGCGTGCCGATGTTCCCCATAGTGTGATCGAAACGCCCGCCGAGTCCGCCAGCGATGATGATATCCCGCGCGCCGTGCGCGTAAGCTGCATCGACTGCAGCCTCTGTGTCTGTATCGTCTTTTTCACACTTCAGTATTTTTATATGTTCCGCTTCGTCAGGGCGGTCGGATGAATCGTAATCCCCGATATAGCTGTCAGGCTCAAGGCCCATCTCGCGGGCGTAGATCCAGCCTCTGTCAGCGCAGATTATCTCTGTGGCTTCATCTATAAAAGGAACGATCCTCTTTTTCACCTCATCCTGTTCATTTATATAGCCGCTGATTATGAGCGCTTTATTGTTTTTTTTACTGTTCATTACTAAAATTTATTCAAAAATTAACGTGGTTGTGGTATATATTTCATAACGAATTTAAGAGTATTATAACAGATTTTTGTGCCCGTTTCGCGCTGTATGGGGCGGGGCGGACGAAGTGCAAAGGATGGATCTGAAATGAATGGTCAGAATTATATGTATAACAGGATCGTGAAAGAGCCTGCGAGCCTCATGAAAAGGCTGGCGAGGAAGGCGCTGAAAAGCAACTGGCTCATGGTGGGCCTGGCATGTTTTCTTTTCCTGCTTCTGACGACAGGTGTTACGCAGGTGCTCTCGCTTGTGCTCGGTTCAAAGCTGGGTCTGGCGTCATCGCTTTACTCGATCATGGTAAGCGGGGCGTTCGAGTTCGGCATCATACATTTCATGATCAGGTTCTTCAGGACAGGGAAAACAGAGATCGAAGATATTT
>JBJETC010000177.1:0-2138 GCA_051883115.1 Anaerovoracaceae bacterium | reverse complement strand
TCATGTCTGCGGATGCCTGCGATATGGCGCATCCGTCGCCGACAAACGATCCGTCGACTATTTTACCGTCATCGCCGACCTTGAGCTTAAGTATGATATCGTCGCCGCACGAAGGGTTGACGCCTTCGAGCTGATCCGTCGCGTCCTCTAGTTCATGCTTGTGGAACGGGTTTATGTTGTGTTCCGTCAGTATTTCGTTGTAAAAAGTATTGTTCGCCATAATTCGCACCTCAGTCCTTATATCCCATCATACCGCGGATCTCCGCCAGGCACGAGAGGAATTTCTCGACGTCGTCATCGTTGTTGTAGAACGAGAAGCTCGCCCTTGTCGTCGACATGACGTGCATGTACTTGTGCAGCGGCTGAGCGCAGTGGTGTCCGGCCCTTACGCATATGTCCTTCGAATCGAATATCGCGGAGACATCGTGCGGGTGGACGCCGTCTATGCTGAACGTGACGATGCCGTTATGCATCGCCGGGTCTTCCGATCCGAAAACGTGCACATGAGGTATCTCCTTGATGCCGGCCATGGCTTTCTCAGTGAGTCTCCTCTCGCGGCCCTCGATCGTGTCCCAGCCGTATTTCCTGATGAACTTTATCGCTTCTCTCAGGCCTACAGCGCCGCCGACATTTACGGTGCCGGCTTCGAACTTGTGCGGCACCTCTGCGAATTTCGCGCCTTCTGTCGTGACGTATTCTATCATCTCGCCGCCGTAAAGGAACGGAGGCATTTTTTCAAGGATGTCTTTTTTCCCGTAGAGGACGCCGATGCCCATAGGAGAATACATCTTGTGTCCCGAGAAAGCGAGGAAATCGACGTCGAGGTCCTGCACGTCTACAGGCATGTGCGGCACGCTCTGCGCGCCGTCTGCGACCATTACGGCCCCGTGTCTGTGTGCCATTGCAGCGATCCTCTTCACGTCGTATGTCATCCCGAGCACGTTCGATACCTGAGTGAAAGCGACGATCTTCGTCCTGCTGCTCATCATGCTCTCGAGCTTGTCATAATCGACACTGCCGTCCTGCTCGCATTCATAATACTTGAGTTCGGCGTGTCTCGCCTTAGCGACCTGCTGCCACGGGAGCATGTTGCTGTGATGCTCCGCTATGCTCACGATGATCTCATCGCCCTCATCCACGAAATGCATGCCCCAGCTGTAGGCAATGAGGTTGAGACTTTCTGTCGCATTCCTCGTGAATATTATATTTTCAGGGCCCGGCGCGTTTATGAATTCTGAAACGGCCGCCCTCGACTCTTCATAATCATCAGTCGCTTTTACGCTGAGGTCATACAGTCCCCTGAACGGGTTCGCATTTTCCTTCTCGTAAAATCCGGCTGCCTTGTCTATAACGCACTGCGGCTTCTGTGTCGTAGCGGCGTTGTCTATATATACGATGTCATTGTTCATGAGGACCGGGAACTCTTTGAGTATCTCTCTGTCTTCACTGTTCATCGGTTTCTTCCTCCCCGTCGTTCAAAAAATCGTGTACCGTCTGTCTTGTGAGTTCGTCAGGTACGCATGCGGCGACAGATTCTATCCTGGCCTTTGCCATCATCTCATAGATGGCGTCTTCAGGGATCCCTCTCGACTCGAGGTAGAACATAGTGTCCTGATCGAGCTTTCCGATCGTCGCTCCGTGATCTCCTTCTACGTCCTCCTCAGCGCAGAGGATGACAGGGATCGTCTTGTTCCTGACTGTCTCGTCGAGCAGGAGGACATCTTCTTTCTCGTAGCCCTTCGCTCCCGCGCAGCCCTTCTTAAAATCTATAGTTCCGCGGAAAAGCTTCTGCGCTCTGCCGCTCAGTACTCCTGAGACTTCAATGTCCGAGTTCGTGTTCCTTCCGGTGTGATCCGCGACGTAGTTAACGTCAAGGACATCATCGCCTGCGCACTGGTAACCGAGCTTCGTTTCGAGCGAGCTTCCCTTTCCGTAAAGTCCTGTGTAATTCCCGAGGAAGACCTGACGCCCGCTGAGTACGATCTGGATGAGATCGAAATCAGCTCCATCTGCGAGTTCTCCGCCGATGTCGCTCATGACGCGGAAATTTTTCCCGGCCCTGATGACCTGGACGAGAGTTATCTTCGCGCCTTCCTCCGCGTGATACCTCGTCTGCACAGCGCCGTGCCCGGACGCCT
>JBJETC010000176.1:0-2200 GCA_051883115.1 Anaerovoracaceae bacterium | reverse complement strand
AGAGAAGGCGGACGTACAGTAGGTTCCGGCGTAGTTACAGAGATCATCGAGTAACAGGGACTTATAATCAAGGCTTAAACAAGGGCTGCGCCTGCAGCCCTGTTTTTTTTACCGGAAGGACGCAGGGCAGAGAGCCGCGCAGGCAGCCGGGGGCTTTGCCGGGCGCCGGTATGATGAGCCGGGAAGTTGCAGTTTTTTATCATATATATGGAAATGAGCGATCTTAACACTGAAAACAGAAGAAGCGGGCACGCAGAGAGCGACGCTGAGCCTTACTACACCGAGGGGAACAGCGAGTACCGCAGGCGCATGGTTGAGAAAGAGGCCGAGCAGGAGCTGAACCAGGAGCTCAACAGCGATTTCGAGGACAGGGCGCAGAAGAGGTATCGCAAGAGAAATGCGAAGAGCATAGAAAAGGAAGAAAAGCGCGAGGCCCGCGAAGCCAGGAAAGAAGCGAAGCACGAGGCTCATGAGGAGGCCGTGCGGGAGAAGCAGGAAAAACGCCGCAAGGCGCCGTACGGATCTTCGGGATTCCGCGCTTTCATGCGCATTTTCGGCATCGTTTTCGTGATATTCGCCGCCTTTTTCATACACAGTGTCATAAAGATCGACCTGCTCCCGGTGAACAAGCTGCACCTCGTGATCGGCATATCGGCCGCAGTCACGGCGGTGCTCGCGATTTTCCTCATAAAGGGGAAGACGAGGCCGTGGGTCAGAGTGACGGCATTCGTTTTGTCCATAGCACTCATGAGCGGCTATTCGTACGGGCTTTACCAGCTGCGCCAGACAGATAAGTTCTTCGACGGCATAACTGACATAGACACACAGCAGGCAAGCTTTTATCTCATAGCGAAAAAAAGCGACAGCGCGTCATACCCTGAAGGATATAAAGGGAAGTCGGTCGCGTCTTACATGACGCAGGACGAATCTTACGTCGATGCCTGGGACAAGCTCGACAAGAGCTGCAGCCCGCTCGTGACGAAATACGCCGATGTCGATGCGGCCGCACAGTACTTCCTGGCCGGAAGCTTCAAGGGGCTTTTCGTGAGCCGCGATCACTACAGGACGATCTGCTCGGACGACAAGTCATTCAAAAAGAAGACAAAGATCGTAAAGAAATTCAAGGTGGACGTCGACAGCGGCATAGACCTGAAGCACGTCAACGTCAGGACGCAGACGTTCAACATCTATGTGAGCGGCCTCGACACGTCAGGCGGCATCCACAACGCATCCCGCTCGGACGTGAATATGATCGTGACTGTCGATCCGGTGAAGCACAGGGTCCTCCTGACATCGATCCCGAGAGACACGGTCGTGACGCTCAGGGACAAGGGCGGAGCGCAGGACAAGCTGACGCACACCGGCATCTACGGTGTTTCGACGACGATAAACGCCGTGCAGGACCTCCTCGGCGTAGACATGAACTACTACGTCAAGGTGAATTACTCGACGGTGATACATTTTATCAACGCGATAGGCGGCATAGACGTCGTCTCCGACTACGAGTTCGACACACACGGCCAGGCAGCGCAGTATCATTTTGTCAAAGGCGTGAACCACCTGAACGGCAGGCAGGCCCTCGCGTTCGCGAGAGAGAGGAAAGCTTTCTCCGACGGCGACGTCCAGCGGAACAGGGACCAGCAGAAAGTCATGTCGGCCATGATAAAGAAGATGACATCGAGCACGACGCTGCTCACGAGCTATTCCAGCATCCTCAGGAAATGCAGGAACTACATCCAGGTGAGCATGACGGGCGAGGAGATGAAATCGCTGATTAAGATGCAGATCGCGAACGGCTATGACTGGAAGATAAAGAAGCAGGAGCTCGGCGGCACGGGCGACTCGGCCCAGTGCTATTCGACAGGCTCGTCGTACGTCTTCGTCATGAGACCGGGCGATGATGACATAGTAAAGGTAAGGAAAAAAATAGAGGCGTACGGAGGGTGACCGTGCGCCCCTTACTCAAAAAACCTTGGCAAAAAACCACGAAACGAGTTGACACTTGCCTTTTGATGCAGTATAGTTATTAAGCATCTTTATGATTTGTTAATCCGAAGTCGGGCAACCGGCTTTTATTTTGATAGTTACGGAGGAACGTACATGAGAGTCAAAGTCATCTTGGCTTGCACAGAATGCAAGAACAGAAATTACAACACGATGAAAAACAAGAAGAACGATCCTGATCGTATCGAGCTTATGA
>JBJETC010000175.1:0-2210 GCA_051883115.1 Anaerovoracaceae bacterium | reverse complement strand
AGTCGATCTGGACGAATAAGATAAATAAAATTGAGCGGCAGGAGCCGCGCGTATGATATAAAGCGTCTGCCGGCACGGCGGGCGCTTCTTTGTTTTTTCACATGATGATAAGCGAAGGTGATCTTTTATGTACAAGGTGACGGAAATGAAGGCGGGCGGCCGCGATGCGGCGCTGATGCTTTCGGGCGATAAGAAGGCGCCGCTCCTTTTTACGGTGTCTGACCACGAGGACAGGGAAAAATTCCTTGATGACCTCGGCGGGGCGGACGTCAATATCCTGTCTGTCTCTGGCGTCAACTGGGAGGATGAGCTGACTCCGTGGCCGGCTGATAAGATAATGAAGAAGACTCCGGATTTCACGGGTCATGTTGACGGCTTCCTCAGGGAAATAACGGATGTGATCATAAGCGATGCTGAGGAGAGCGGGGCGCTCGAGCCTGATGAGGTCTGGATAGGCGGATATTCGCTCATGGGGCTTTTCTCGGCGTACGCAGTGTTCAGGACTGATTTTTTCGACAGGATGTTCTCGGCGTCAGGGTCTTTGTGGTTCGACGGCTTCGTCGATTTTGTCAGGGAAAACGAGATATCGAAAAACCTCAGGCAGGCGTATTTTTCACTCGGCGACAGGGAAGCGAACGCGAAGAACAGCAGGATGGCGCGTGTCGCGGACTGCACGGACGCAGTGACTTCAGAGTTTGAAAAATCAGTCGGAGACGTTTTCTTTGAATACAATCAGGGCGGGCATTTCAACGACCCTGAGGGCCGCCAGGCTAAAGCTGTGAAAAAGCTCTGCGAAGGATATGAAAAGGAGATCGGGGCCAGGTAAAATAAAACGCCGGGCAGGAAGCCGGCGGTGAAGATCATGAAGCGATATGTTTACGATGATGTAAAAGGTGTTACAGGGCGATTATCCCGATGCACCCGAGTGTGATGAGGAGCGCGGCTATGACCAGGCCGAGCGCGATCATCGGGATCGCGTATTTCATGCGGATCTCGAGCATCGACGCTATGACAGCCCCTGTCCACGCGCCCGTGCCCGGGAGAGGTATCGCGACGAAGAGGAGCAGGCCAAGGAGGCTGAGATCGCGGACCTTTTTCGCCTTGATCTTCGTTTTTTCCTCATACCTCGTTATGAGCCTCCTGAATTTCGGGCTTTTTTTCTTGAGCCTGGCCATGATATCGCGTGCGAAGAGCATGACAAAAGGGACGGGAATGATGTTGCCGATGAGACAGATGATCATCGCCTCGAACGGTTCATATCCCATTTTTATCCCGAATGGTATGCCGCCTCGCAGTTCTATGACCGGGAGCATCGAAATTATTAACGTATAGAAAAATTTCTCCATGTGTCGATACCTTTCAGCCTGAAATTATAAGCATATTATACAGTATTTTTGTGTTTTGTGAATGATCATGATCGGGCGTATGCGTGTCGGCGCCCTTGAAACGAGCGGCAGAAATGATATAATGTAAAGAAATATTGTCTGATTATTGACCGGGAGTTTATAAATGGATCTAAGAAAAGAAATGGAAAACAAAGGCAGGCTGTTCGTGATTTCGGGACCGTCGGGCGCAGGCAAGGGAACGATCTGCGGACGCGTGATGGAGGCACTCGGGGACAGCGCTTCACTTTCCATATCGGCTACGACAAGGGATCCGCGCCCGGGAGAAGTAGACGGCGTAAGCTATTTTTTCCTGTCAAAGGACGAGTTCAGGTCGAGGATAGACGCTGACGGATTCCTCGAGTATGCTGAGGTCTACGGGAACTACTACGGCACTCCGAGAGAAAACGTAATGAACAAGCTGAACAGCGGCTGCGATGTTTTTCTGGAGATAGATATCCAGGGGGCCATGCAGGTCAGAGATTCGTATCCTGAAGGCGTGTTCATCTTCATCCTTCCGCCTTCCGGCGATGTCTTAAGAGAGAGGATAACGGGCAGGGCGACAGACGCGGATGATGTCATAGATCTGAGGATGTCGAAAGCGGCTGACGAGATCTCGTATGCCGACAGATATGATTACGCAGTCGTGAATGACGACATAGAGAAAGCAGTGGCCGACGTGCTCGCGATAGTCCGCGCCGAGAGGATCAGGACAGATACATCATCTGAAATGATAAAGGAATACATCGATTCGTTCCAGGGCGCGTACAGGAAAGAAGCGGCCTGCGCTGACAAAGACAGTGATAATAACGTTGAATAGCAGACGAT
>JBJETC010000174.1:0-2212 GCA_051883115.1 Anaerovoracaceae bacterium | reverse complement strand
GAGTTCGCTGCCGCGGAGGGATGACATCCCCTGAAAGACCGTCTTCCCTAGCTTCCCCGTTTCTATGAATGAAGAGTCGCAGACAGGGCTCGCTGCAGTCGCTGCAGTGAGGATCCAGCCGTATTCCGACGCTTTCTGCGCGAGGTCGAGATAGACGTGGTCGTTGTAGTCTTCGAGGCTCGTGTATTTGCTGTGGTCCTCGGAAGGGTCTTTTTTCCAGGCCTCATAGCTTTTCTTTATGAGATCGCTCCCGAGCGAGTAGTTCACGTGTATGCCGCTGAAAGTCATGATGTAGCGGCCGTACCTGTCGGAAAGGTATTTCCTGTACACTTTTTTCCCGGCTTCGCTGCCCTTGTAGTCAGCGATAGGCACGTCGCTCATGTCGTTTATGTACGGCGGGTTGGAGAACGGCCAGAGGAGCTCCGGCACAGGCAGCGCATGGAGCGTCTTCTGGATGTGCGTGAGGTGTTCGCTGAGCTCGCCGACGGCGCCTTCTGCCGTGTCCCATGGCGATGTGTTTACTTCGATCTGGTTTTCACAGAAATCTCTTACTATATGTCTGTCTCCCGAAAAAGGATGCGGTGTGTGTGATATGTGGCCGTCGCGGTAGGTCCTGAGACCTTCCTCTTCGAGCCCGAACATCCCGTCAAGCAGATGCTTCCTTGTTTCGGCGTCATCGTATCTTATCATTATCTTCGCTTTCCCTGAGTTGCTGTATGTTATGTAAAAAGTATATGCCGGCTTTTGGCTATTGTGAATTACAGCTATTTGATAAAAATATATAGATTTATATTATAGCTGCGTCACGAACACTCTCCGTCAAAAACATATACTTATTTTTATCCGTATTTTGATGAAGTCAAACGAATCTACGGTGTAAAATCTTGTTCATGGTTGATAAAACTGATCTGATTGGCTAAAATATAAAGGATTTATTGGATTATTCGTTATTCTCATGCCGGCCGGGGCCGGCAGACATTTTACAGAGGTCAGAAATGGAAAGAGAAAGATTAGGCAGCAGGCTGGGGTTCATACTCATAAGCGCCGGCTGCGCCATCGGGATAGGTAATGTGTGGAAATTCCCGTACCTCGTCGGACAGAACGGGGGCGGCCTGTTTGTGCTCATATACCTTTTCTTCCTTGTCATACTCGGCATACCGGTGATGACGATGGAGTTCTCAATGGGACGCGCGAGCAGGAGGAGCCCTGTGCGCATGTACCAGCAGCTCGAGCCTGCCGGGACGAAGTGGCACCTTCACGGATACGTGGCCATGATAGGAAACATCATGCTGATGATGTACTACACGACTGTGGCCGGGTGGATGCTCGAGTACTTCGTGATGGAGCTGAAGGACGATTTCAAGGGGCTGACGGCGCCTGAGGTCGCGAATGTGTTCAGCGGCGTCATGGCGAGCCCGCTATATCAGATAATAGCCGTGGCGGTCGTAGTGTTCGCGGGATTTTTCATCTGCGGGCAGGGACTGCAGAACGGACTTGAAAAAGTGACAAAGGTAATGATGATAATGCTCCTGATACTCATCCTCGTGCTCGCGGTGCACAGTATACTGCTGCCGAGGGCGAAGTCGGGTCTGTCGTTTTACCTGAAGCCGAGCATTGAAAATATGAAAAATGCCGGCTATTTCAACGTCATCGTAGCAGCAATGAACCAGGCGTTCTTCACACTGAGTCTGGGTGTCGGCGCCATGGCGATATTCGGGAGCTATATAGGGAATGACAGGTCGCTCACGGGCGAATCCGTGATGGTAGCCGTACTCGATACTTTTGTCGCGATCATGGCCGGACTTATCATTTTCCCGGCGTGCTCGGCATTCGGCGTAGACGTCGGCAGCGGTCCGTCGCTCATTTTCATAACGCTTCCTAATATATTCAATCACATGCCGGCAGGACAGCTCTGGGGCGTGCTCTTCTTCCTGTTCATGGTGTTCGCGGCTTTCTCGACCGTGACGGCTGTGTTCGAGAACATCATAGCCTGCATCATGGATCTTTCGGGATGGACGCGCAGGAAGGCGAGCGTCTTCGGGTTCTTCCTGATATTCGCGCTGTCGATACCGTGCGTGCTCGGGTTCAACGTTCTGTCAGGGCTCCATCCGCTCGGAGGGACGTCGAGCGTCATGGACTTCGAGGACTTCATAGTGAGCAGCATCCTGCTCCCGCTTGGATCACTCATCTTCGTGCTTTTCTGCACGAGAAA
>JBJETC010000173.1:0-2233 GCA_051883115.1 Anaerovoracaceae bacterium | reverse complement strand
GTACTCGAGCGGCTCCGATGTGTCCCATCTTATGATCTCGAGATCGTCTCCCGCATCTTCAGATGCGAAAAGCGAGGCTGCTTTTTCCGGCGTCCTCACTGCGGCTATGACCTTTATTTCGTCGCCGAACGTTTTGTCAGCCCTCAATATGCCGCGGCAGAGCTGCGATCCTATGAGGCCTGTCGCTCCCGTCACGAGGAAAGCTTTTCCGCTCAGGCTGAGCGAATGGACGAAAGCCGCGATGCTGTCAAGATCCTCTTCGAGGCATTTATCTTTGTATTCTGTCATATGGACCTCCCGTATAAATCACAGGGGAGCCATGGTGGAAGCTTTTCGGCTCCCGGCTCCCCTCGATGTAATTCATTGATTGCTGAAATGCCCCTGAAGATCTGCGAAATCCATGCTGAGAAGTCTGTCGTTATCAGCCTGTCTCGCTTCGATTTTCTTCATGTACTCTTCAGGGATGTTTCCCTTTATAATCCAGTCGATCACACGGTCTGAAGCGTGTGTGTCGATGTTGTCAAAATGATATTCGACGTACTGTTCGACTTTTTCGTAGTCAAAATCCTTGTTCCTGATGGCGTCAAGGAGCTCGTCGAATGTCGAGCAGACCCTGCCCGGCGCTGATTCCTCGTATGGCCTGTGGAACCCTCTCGAGTAAGCGTACTGTATCTTGTCGAACGCGAAGAACAGCATAGGCTTTTTCATGAGGGAATACTCGAATATGCCTGATGAGTAGTCAGTGATCATGAGGTCTGTGATGTAGAACAGGTTGTTGATGTCATGGTATTTGTTCACGTCGATCATCCTGTCCTTGTATTTTTCAGGGATAGGGACGCGATCTGACACCCACGGGTGCATCTTGAAGAGCACCACGTACTCATCGCCGCATGTCTCGTAGAGTTTGCCGAAGTCGATCATTTCATACGGGTAATGAGCGTCAGCCTTGTTTTTACCTCTGTATGTAGGGGCAAAGAGTATTACTTTCTTTCCGTTTATGAGCGGGAATTTCTTCCTGAGCCTTTTCGTGATCTTTTCGCGGTGTTCAGGATCGAGGTACTCGTCCATGCGCGGCATGCCTGTCGGGAGAAGCTGCTCAGGATTTATGCCGAACACTTCGGAGTGGAAGTGCGCGATCCTGGTGCTGCTCGAGATGCCGTAGTCATACTGTCTGTGGCAGCTTACCGGTGCAGGGCAGCCTGTGTTTCCCCATCTGCTGTAGCCGGATGACTTGAAGCCGGCGCCTGCATGCCAGAGCTGGATGAGCTTCGTCCTCGGTGAGAGCTGGAGCCAGTCGAGGAACGGGCAGTGGTCGTCGATGAAGATCATGTCGGCTTTTGCGACTTTCTTCATGAGTTCTATCCAGCTCTTTTTTGACTGATGATATTCAACGGAAGATCTTGCGGAAAAAAGGATCTCGTAGTCTTTGTCGAGCCCTCTTTTGCACATGCGGTCATAGACCGATGTGAGGTTGGAGCCGAGCTTATCGTTCTGCTCTGTCATGAACAGGATGGTCCTTATTTTTCCGTTGAAGGTCTTGTCGTATTTGGAAGATTCGTGTGCGTAATATGTTCTGATGAGGTTCCTGATTCTGCCTGTCGTCAGCAGCGGGGAGCTCTTTTTCTCATCAGACTGAGGCGGGAGATTGTAAGGCTTAAGGCCTGCTTTCCTCGCGTTCAGTATGCGCATGACGAGCCAGAGGTCGTCGTCATTTTCGTCTGATACGGAGAAATCGGCGACATAGCAGCGGTTCTTGTTGCTGTAGAGGAACTCCCTGGAGCAGTCTCTGAGCCTGAGGGCGAGATCGTCAGTGATGCCTGCCACTGCGAGGGCGTCGAGGCCGCTGCATACGATGAAGTGGTATGTCTCGGCAGGCAGGCACATGCAGTATCCCGGGTTCGTGACGTTAAGGGACAGCGTGTATGTGCCGTCTTCGTTTTCCTCTTTCTCCATGTGGGCGTTCGCTTTCATGAAGGATGTCACTGCGTAGACTTCAAGCGGTTCTGAAGGCTCGTACCCTTCTTTGAAAGTGACACTCAATGTGAGGTGCATTATTATGCGCTCCCACGATATATCCGTGATGCGGGCTGATATGAGGTGCTCGTCGATCCTGTCGTTCATCTCGACAGTTGGAACAGCATCCCGATCATCCTTTTTTGATGACATAAAATATTGCCTCCTGGTAACTGTGTATATTAAAATCCTGTGATTCTCAATGTACGTCTGCGGTCTG
>JBJETC010000172.1:0-2241 GCA_051883115.1 Anaerovoracaceae bacterium | reverse complement strand
CGTTGATCCAGGTTTCCTTTTTAATTTTATTTACCTCCCTGTCGAAACGCGGCCCCGGCTGCCCGAGGCAATAAAAAACGGATGCAGAAGCATCCGCTGAAAACACATAACAGGACAAAACATCCTGAAAAAGATCATGTGCCATACCTGCGGACCCGTGTCCACGAGGTGAGAAGCGGACGGCTTCTTCTTGATTTGCTGTATTAGTTTATCACCGCGTGCCTTATGTGTCAATGCTTTTCGCTTTTTTATATATAAAAAGAGAAAAAGATGCGCCGCGAAAGGCAGTTTTTCCGAAACCGCAAATATCTTGTACAAAAATAAATACAAAGGCTGTCACTTCCGGCCCGATTTGGTCTATAATACCATTAACAAAGATCATGGACAAGGAGGTATCGGTATGGCTCGGCAAAATCACTCAGATGACGCGGCAAAACGCGGCTACAACGAAAAAATGAAACGACTCGCAGAAAAAATGCAGCCAACAGGAAGCGTTATTAACTGCGCTAAGTGGGACGATGACCTCGGTGTCCTGCTCGTCCGCCTGGCCGAGTCGAAGGCCGTCGTCGTTTACGGGACGATAAAGGGCTTCGACATCCATGTAAGACCAGAGGAACCGGCGGACGAAAAAAGTGAAAATGATGAGGATCGTGATGACAGCGGTGACATTTTCACAGAAGATCAGCCCCGCGTCAGCAAGACCATCATGCTCTACAGGGACGACCCGTATGAAGACACGCTCGCGATCCCTTACGACAGCGAGCTCGCCGCTAAACTCATAGATATAATGGACGATCTCGCTCATTACAGGAACCTCGCGCGCAGGATGACACTCCTCGAGGGCCTCGAAGATGAGATCCGGGAAGAAGATAAAGACACCGCGGACGAAGGAGCATACTCGCCTGAAGCGCTCGAAAGCTCGCTTGACGACGATGACGACGAAGACGGCGAGCCGGGAGATTTCAAGCAGTTCATGCGCGACGACCTCGACACGGAGCTTTTCGACTCGTAGACGCGGCGGCCGGCTGTCAGCACCGCGAACAATGCGAACGGATGTTTACATTTTGTTCTTTTCATGGTAAACTGAATTAAATAAATGTAAGCCCGCGCGTGCCGCGCCGGAAAGGCAGGCCGCGCAGCTTCACAGACAGCTGGAACTTTAACATCATCCGGAGAAATCTGATCATGGACTCTACAGAAAGAAAGAAAATTTACACAGAAGCCGACCTCACGGACCGTGAAGAGGCGATCCTCGATTACATGAGATCGGAGATCTCAGAAAAAGGCTACCCTCCTACAGTCAGGGAGATCTGCAGAGCCATCGGCATCAGATCGACATCGACTGCGCATAAGGATATAAACGACCTCGTCGCCAAGGGCTTCCTCATCAAGGATCCTGCAAAGCCGAGGGCGCTCGTTCTGGCTTCACGCGAATCCGAGGAACACGAAGACACGTTCCAGCCTGAGAGAGAGGACGTGATCGACGTACCTGTCATCGGCCGCGTCGCCGCCGGCACACCTATCCTCGCAGAAGAGAACCAGGAAGGCACATTCCCTGTTCCTGCAGGATACGTAAAGGGAAAATGCTTCATGCTCAGGGTCCACGGAGAATCCATGATAAATGCCGGTATCATGGACGGCGACCTCATCCTCGTCGAGCAGCAGAACACGGCGGAGAACGGCGATATCGTCGTTGCCATGATAGACGGTTTCGAGAGCGAAGCCACAGTCAAGACTTTTTACAAGGAAAAGGACCACGTAAGGCTGCAGCCGGAGAACGACACTATGAGTCCTATAATAGTAAAGAACGTGAAGATCCAGGGACGCGTCAGAGGCGTGTTCAGATACTTCAGTTGATATTTGATTTTCATCACCTGCCTCACGGCAGGTTTTTTTATGATTTTTTTCTCTCATCGGCGTATCAAACATTGAACAAGATGAGAATGATGGTATTATTTAATAGAATAATTTCTGGCTAACTTTTTTATGGAGGTAAAATGATGAGTGACAGTGAAAAAGAATCCGCTGTTCAGGTCACGCCTGACGAGGGGATCTACGACGCAAGTCAGCTGGGCGTTCCGAAAATGCTCATACTCGGACTGCAGCACACGTTCGCGATGTTCGGCGCGACGGTGCTCGTGCCTATCCTGACAGGCCTGGACGTTTCGACAACGCTGTTTTTCGCGGGGGTCGGGACACTGCTCTTCCACTTGATTACAAAACGCAAGGTACCGGCGTTCC
>JBJETC010000171.1:0-2242 GCA_051883115.1 Anaerovoracaceae bacterium | reverse complement strand
ATCACTTTCCCGGCGGATGGATCTTATCTTTCCGGTAAAATTTTTCCTTAATATATCCGGGCCTGCTATTTCAGCTTGAAGTTGTTAACAGCCATCGTCAGCACGCCGTCGAGCATGACGAAAAGCTTGTTGAGATGCTGCCTGTACGTGTCCGGCATGCCCTCGCCGATCCATTCCATCAGGATCCCGATGAGGGCGTACGTCGCGATATCGATGATGAAGTTTATATCATCCTCCGCGATGTAAGCCGAAGCCCCGACATTTTTCACCATAGCCTCTATGGCCGGCCGGGCCAGCTTCTGCATGAACAGCTCGAGCTGCCTCCTGTTGAGCGAATAATATGCGTTGAGTATGAACGACTTGTCCTTCGCGAGCCCGTCCATCAGCGACTCGACAGTGCCGCGCCAGTCGTCCGGGTCCAGCTTGCGGCTGTACACGAACCTGTCCGCGTCCTGCTTGAATATCCATTCAACGAGGTCATATATATCGTGAAAATGGTAATAGAACGTCTGCCGGTTCACCCCGCAGGCGTCGGTGATATCACGAACTGTTATCTTCGTCAGCGGCTTTTTTTCAAGAAGTTTCCTGAGAGCGTCTGCCAGCTGCTGTTCGGTTGAAGATGCCATATGGTCCCCTTTCAAAAAATCTACACGCGTTCCGCGTATTTCAGGAACGCGTCATAACCTCTCTTCGCTTCATAAACATCGGCCTTGCTCGTAGCCTCCCACGGCGAGTGCATGCTGAGTACAGGCACTCCGCTGTCTATGACGTTCATGCCGTAAAGCGCCATGATGTAGGCGATCGTGCCGCCTCCGCCTAGGTCTACCTTGCCGAGCTCCGCCATCTGGAAGTTGACATCGTCTTTCGCGAATATGTTCCTGATGGCCGCGATGTATTCGGCGTTGGCGTCGTTGGAGCCTGATTTTCCCCTGGCGCCTGTGAATTTGTTCAGAACTAAGCCGTTACCGAGGTAAGCGACGTTCTTCCTGTCGAAGCTGCGGGCGTAAAGCGGGTCGTACGCGCTGCTCACGTCTGATGAGAGCATCGTGCATGACGCGAGGCAGCGGCGGAGCGTGAGGTCGTCAAAGCTGCCTTTTACGAGCTTTATGAGTTCGGCCGTCGTGTTCTCGAAGAACTTCGACTGCATGCCCGTAGCGCCTACACTGCCGATCTCTTCTTTATCAACGAGGATGCAGCACGCCGTCCTCTTCACGTTTTTCATGCCGAGCATCGATTTATATGATGAGAAAGCGCAGACCCTGTCGTCCTGGCCGTATGACAGGATCATGCTCCTGTCGAAGCCCGCTTCCCTTGCGGCGCCTGCCGGCACGATCTCGAGCTCCGCTGACAGGAGGTCCTCCTCTTCGACACCGTATTTTTCCTTAAGGACCGCGAGGACACGTTCCTTTACCTTGTCCTTCGTCTTCTTTTTATCGTCATCTTTATCAGAGCCGTCTCCCGCATCCTTGCTGTCTGCAGCCGGCATGCTACCGATGACGAGATCGAGGTCCTCGCCGTCTATGACTTTCGCGCCGCTTTTCTTCATCTGATCCTGAGCGAGGTGGATGAGAAGGTCAGACACGAAGAACACCGGGTCGTCCGGGTCCTCGCCGATTTTTACATCAACCTTTTCCCCGTTCTTTTTCGCAAAGACGCCGTGGAGCGCGAGCGGCAGCGTGACCCACTGGTATTTCTTGATGCCGCCGTAGTAATGCGTATCGAAGTAAGCGAAGCCGCCGTCCTCGTAGAGCGGGTTCTGCTTCACATCGAGACGCGGCGAATCTATGTGCGCGCCGAGGATGTTCATGCCGTTTTCAATGTCTTCCTCGCCGATGTTATATAAAAGGATGCCTTTTCCCATATTGACGCGGTAGACCTTGCTGCCCGCGGAGAGCCTTCCGCCCTCCTTCACGATCTCGTCGAGATCCCTGTAGCCGGCCTCCTCAGCCTCCCTGCGTATCCTCTCCGTGCATTCTCTCTCCGTCTTGCACGAGCTGAGGAAATCTATGTATTCGCGGCTGAAGGCTTCACACTCTTCGAGCTGTTTTTTGCTGTAAAGTTCCCATGAATTCCTGTTTTCCATTGTTTTGCCCCCTTTTTACATCATATATATTACCACCTGGACAAAATACATGCCACCGATATATCAGGAACCCGGCAGAATAAAAAAATCAAGGATTGAAAGCCTTTTTTTCAGGTATTATGATTGAATTAACAAAGCGGGTATCCCGCGAATCGGAGT
>JBJETC010000170.1:0-2296 GCA_051883115.1 Anaerovoracaceae bacterium | reverse complement strand
GTGTCTTACGAGAACGAGTTTCATCATGATGTACCTGCCTTTCCGAAAACCGATATTTTATTATATTTTAATATCTGCTAATCTTCCTGTCTATATGTCTCGAGGAAATGACCCATTTTGCTCATCGCACTCGAGAGGACGTCAACGTCCGGGAGATATACGATCCTGAAGTGATCCGGCTCAGGCCAGTTGAAGCCTGTTCCCTGGACGAGCAGCACATGCTCGGCCTTCAGGAAATCGAGCACGAACTTTTCATCGTCGTGTATGTTGAAGCGCTTTGCGTCTATCTTAGGGAAAACGTAGAACGCTCCGTCAGGCCACTGTACGGAAAGCCCGTCTATGTCGTTCACAGCTTCGCAGACGCATTTTCTCTGCTCATAGATCCTCCCGCCCGGGAGGAGTGTCTCGTCGACTTCAGGCCTGTTCCTGAGGGCTGGCGCGATGACGTACTGCGAAGGCACGTTGGCGCAGAGCCTCATGGAAGAAAGCATGTTCAGCCCTTCTATATATCCTTTGCCCTTCGAGAGGTCGCCGCTGAGGATCATCCAGCCGACCCTGTATCCCGCGATCTTGTGCGACTTCGAAAGTCCGTTGAATGTCACGCAGAAAAGATCAGGCGCGAGCGACGCGATCGATATGTGCTCCTTGCCGTCCATGACAACGCGGTCGTACATCTCGTCCGAGAAAATGATGAGCTCATGCTTTCTCGCGATCTCCACGATCTCCTCCAGGACTTCCTTCGGATAAAGCACGCCCGTAGGGTTGTTAGGGTTGATAATGACGATACCCTTTGTCCTGTCGGTGATCTTGCTCTCTATGTCCTTTATGTCAGGATACCAGCGCTGCTTTTCGTCGCAGATGTAATGGACCGGTGTCCCGCCTGCGAGCTGGGCCGCGCCCGTCCAAAGAGGATAATCAGGCGCCGGGATGAGTATCTCGTCGCCGTTGCTCAGAAGGCCCTGCATCGACATCGAGATGAGCTCGCTGACTCCGTTTCCGATGTAGATGTGATCGACGTCTATGTTCGGGAGCCCCTTTGACTTATGGTAGTCGAGAATGGCTTCTCTCGCCTCAAGAATACCCTTCGAGTCGCTGTACCCCTGCGACATCGGGCCTTCGATCGCATCTCTCAGCGCATCGAGGACGACAGGCATGGTCGTGAAGACGAAATGCGCCGGGTTTCCTATATTAAGCTGAAGGATCTCCTCGCCGTCCTGCTTCATCCTGTTCGCTTCGTCGAGCACAGGTCCTCTGACGTCGTAGCAGACCCCGTTGAGTTTATCAGCTTTTTCAAAAGTTCTCATACAAATACTCCTTTTGTCCATATCCTTGCAAGTTACCAGTTTATTTTATGCTTTTTCATTTTTCATTACAAGAAGGACAGCGCGCGGATGGCGCCTGACAATGCGGATTTTAATGATTTTTCATCAATTTAAGGATTGCTAAGATTTATTTTTGTTGTCCGGGCACAAACGGGCCGCGGGATCACCCCTGCTCTCTTGTAAACCGGCGCTTTCTCATTTATCATCTACTATGTGAAAACGTTCGATCATGAGAGGTAAAAATGAAGATTTATATAATAAGACACGGTGAAACAGACTGCAACAGAAAAAGCATCCTCGCGGGATGGCTCGATGTCCCGCTCAACGAAAAAGGCCGCGAGCTCGCGAAGATAACAGCTGAGGCGCTCTCGGACGTGAAGTTCGACTGCGCTTTCTCGAGCCCGCTCTCGAGGGCGTACGAAACGGCCGAGATCATGCTGAGATACAACAGCCATGAGGCGCCCGGGATCGTGAAGGACGACAGGCTGCGCGAGATGTATTTCGGCTCATGGGAAGGCCTCTGCTTTTCCCCGGATAATTTCGAGCTCCCGACAAAAGACTTCAACAAGCTTTACTCAGACCCGTTCGATTTCCGGAACGCGCCTGACGGGGAATCCACGAGGCAGGTCTGCGACAGGACGGGTGAGTTCTACCGGGAGCTCATACACAGGGAAGACTTAAAGGACAGCACGGTCCTCGTCGCGACGCACGGCTACGCCCTGAGATGCCTGCTGCAGCAGCTTTACGACGACCAGTCGTTCATGCACGAAAAGAAAGTCGCTGACAACTGCGCGGTGAATATAATAGAAGTCAAAGACGGGAAAAGCACGCGCACAGGGAAAAACCTGATCTACTACGACAAAAGTCTTTCGTACAATCCGTACGGCCCTGTCGACATGTGACACGAATTTTTTTGTTTATATCACACAAAACAATTGATTTTATTTGTGCAAAGTATATAATTTAATCATAAT
>JBJETC010000169.1:376-2311 GCA_051883115.1 Anaerovoracaceae bacterium | reverse complement strand
AACAAGGACCTATACGAGCAGGTCTGGGGCGAGGAATATCTCCAGTCCGCGAGCAACACGATCATGGTCCACATCCTGAACCTGAGGAAAAAACTCGAGGATGATGTCAGCAAGCCTGAGGTCATCAAGACTGTCTGGGGAAAGGGATACAGAATTGACTGATCTTGAAAGACGCTGGGACGAATACGCAAAGAAAAAACATATATCATTGGGATTCAAGTTCGCGGTCGTTATAATAGCGGCCGCGTTTTTGTCGTTCATCGCGATGGTGGCGGTCGACGCGCTGAAGGTGTCGGTGGCGGATAAATATTTTCTGAGTGACGACGCGAAGCGCGGGGCGATAAACGCGCGGTACGAGTCGCTCGATAACTTTATCGTAAAGAACGGCGTGAGCGGGCACGACTCCAACAGCCTGCAGAAATGGCTCGAGAAAAAGAGCTACACCATGCTCGTCATAAGCGACGGGTCGAAGGTGATCTTCTCCGGCGGTTTCCAGTCCGGCACGGACAGCTCGATATGGACGAACCAGGAAGATATGCCTGACAGCGAGTCGAAGTACAAGGACCTGACGAAGAACAAGCCTGATCTCTACAACAGGCGCGTTAAGTTCAATGATAAAAAATACAATGTGTATATTAACGTTTTCCTCGAGGGGCGCTGGTACGCCGTGATGAACACGATGGAGATCGTTGTTATGGCGATCGTATTTATCGTGATCATCATGCTTTACGTGAGGTGGATCATGAGGAGGATCGGCCGTCTGTCGGACAACGTGCTGCTGATAAGCGAGGGCGATCTTCACCACGAGATAGAGCCGGGGCAGAAAGACGAGCTCGGTGATCTTGCTGAAAACGTCAACACGATGAGGAATTCAATACTCGAAAAGACGGGAAGCGAACAGGCCGCATGGAACGCGAACAAGCAGCTCATCACCTCGATGTCGCATGATATCAGGACTCCGCTCACATCGCTTATCGGCTATCTCGACATCATCTCCGGGCGGAAATACAATTCGCAGGAGGAGCTGGACAGGTACATCGATTCGTGCAGGGACAAGGCCGTGCAGCTGAAGGACCTTTCGGACAAAATGTTCCAGTACTTCCTCGTGTTCGGCAATCAGGAGCCGGAGCGCGATCTCGAGATCCTCGACGCGGGCATACTTTTCCAGCAGCTGATTGTGGAACACAATGTCGAGCTCATGAGCAAAGGCTACAGCGTTGATTTCGATTATCTCATCCCTGAGGGAACGATGATAGAGACTGATACATCGAGTCTCCACAGGATATTCGACAATCTGTTCTCGAATATAATGAAGTACGCGGATAAAGATTACACCGTCGAGACATCAGCGAGGACGGAAAACGACAGGATAGTCGTAACGCTGAGCAACCGCGTCACCGACAAGGCGAACAAGGTCGAAAGCACGAAGATCGGCGTGAAGACGTGCAAGAAGATATGCGAGGAGCTTGACGGGACATTCCGTACCGTCGAGGAGGATAAAATGTACAAAACGAAGATCACCTTCCCGATATCCCACGAAAAATGAAAAAAGTAGTTGACAAGGGCGTTTTTATCGTGTAATATTATCGATGTTGCAGATAAATATCGTTTTTAGCGCTATTAGCTCAGCTGGGAGAGCACCTGACTCTTAATCAGGGTGTCGAGGGTTCGAACCCCTCATAGCGCACTAAAAAAATCCCCTGTGCTTGCACAGGGGATTTTTGTGTGCGCAAAACACCCCCCTCATTGAGCACCTATCCCCGCGAGACGAACGACGAAGTCGGGAAGTCAAGCGGAGGAAGGTGCCATGCAAGGCCTTCCCATGAGAGCGAGCCGCAGGCGCAGCTCGAATGGTAAAAAGGAAAAGAGAAGGCTACTGCTGAGCACCTATCCCCGCGAGACGAACGACGAAGTCGGGAAGTCAAGCGGAGGAAG
>JBJETC010000169.1:0-276 GCA_051883115.1 Anaerovoracaceae bacterium | reverse complement strand
GTGCCATGCAAAGGCTGCCCAGGAAGGCGAGTCGAAGACGAAGACTGACTGGCTGCAGCCGACTGCAGCGCACGAATCAAAATCTGCCGTTAACGCGAGGCTTTTTCTGTAGTGCGCAAACACCCCCAAAAAATCTGCCGTTTATGCTAGGCCTTTCTCTTATATATATAGCTTTTTCGCATGGTCGTAACGGTACATTTTGTCCCGCCGCGGCCGCAGACCCTTCATTTTACTGACTTTTTTGACCCCGCAAAAATGATACAATAAGTCCCAAAG
>JBJETC010000168.1:0-2318 GCA_051883115.1 Anaerovoracaceae bacterium | reverse complement strand
AAATCTGTCCTTTATTTCCTGGCTGTGGATCGTTACGTCCCATGTCTCGTGGAGGTACGGGTTGCGGCCCGCGTCTACGAGGTCCTTGAGCTTCTGTCTCCTGACTTTTCTCTGCTCGCTCAGGTCTGCTGCGTAAGCCTCTTCTTCCTGAGCCGCTTCAGCTTCCTGCGCCTTTGTGTCAGGCGCCTGGGCGTTCTTTTCCTCTGTGCTCATACTTTTTCTCTCTCCTGATTCTTTCCTGATTTTTTCCTGTTTTTTCTCTTGCTTTTCCCGGATAAATGTATCCTGATCAGACTTCTGTCTGCTTGATCTCCTTGATCTCGTAGTGCGTCTTTCCGTTCGGCACCTTGATCTCTACGATGTCCCCGACGCTCCTGCCGCTCAGACCTCTGCCGATCGGCGATGAGCTCGAAACTCTGATAGGATCGCTGAACGGATCGACTCCGGCGCCTACGATGGCAAAAGACTTCTCTGAACCGTCGTCCTTGTTAACGACTTTTACAGTCATTCCGAGGCCGACCTTGCTGACGTCGAGTTCTGTCACGATCTGAGCGTTGTTCAGTCTGTCCTGCAGTCTCATGAGTTCCTCGTGGAACTTCGCCTGTTTTTCCTTTGCAGCGTCGTACTCGGCGTTCTCGGAAAGGTCTCCGTAAGATCTCGCTTCTTTGAGTTCCTCAGCGATCTCCTTCTTCTTTACGTTTACCATTTCCTCATACTGCGCCTGCAGTTTGTCATATTCCTGCTGGGTCATCTGTACGCCCTTGATTTCATCTTCTGGCATTTAGATCTCCTTTCTCGCTTGTAAAAAATATATAAAAAACAGCCATCACCCGAAAAAAACGGTGATGTGCCCGGATTATCATTTCTGACCGCACAAAAAACACAGGTTTCTAAAAAACCTAGATAAAAATTTTATCATAAACCGCTGTGATTGTAAATACGATAAAGCCCCGCGACCGTTGTTTTCATGCGCCCGGCGGGCCTCCGCCGCGGATATTTTCCTCTCGTTTTTTACTCTACGAAAACATGGCGGACGTTAGGGGACGATGTGACGTATACCATCGCGCCGTAATCGAGGCCGAATTCCACGATGTCGCCTGCCTTGAGGTCGCGGTCGGAATCCTCGACGTCGAGTATGGTGTGGTCGCTCGAAGCGCCGATGACCTTGATATCACTGTCTTTCGGGAAAATGTCGTCTATGCTGCCGTAGTCGATCTTGCCGAGTGCCACGAGGGCCCTCCTCCTGATGCCGCGGTCCTCGTACTCGATGACATGGCCGAACGCGTCGCGCCCGATCTCGCCCTGCGGGTATGTCGGCTTGTCTTTGACCTCCACGACCTCAGCTTTGATTGTAAAAACATCCTTGTGCATGTCTTTTTCATCGTAGCCGTAGAACTCTCCAAGGTCCCTGGCGTTGAGGATGCCTTCGCCGACTCTCAGGTGGTTGATCCTAGCAGGGACTTTCCCGTCCATGACTCTCATGAGTGTCGAGGTCGCGCCGCCCGAGATTATGTCGAGCTTTCTTCCTATGGCTGCTTCTACTTTCTCAGCGACAGCGACGAACTCCTCGAGTTTCTCGTATGTCGGCAGGATGGAGCCGTAGCAGCCGACGTTCATGCCGACGCCTGCGAGATAAAGGCCTTTCATGCCCTCGACTTCCCTCGCCGCGTCGCAGAGCTCGTTCATATCGTAAAAGCCTTCTCTCAGGTCGCCCATCTCTACCATGAGGATGACGCTGTGCTTTCTGCCCTGGCGGACAGCCTCCCTGTCGATGGCGCGCATGACGCTGATGTCGCTTTCGAGTGAGTATTCTGTGTATTTCACGATGTCGGCGGCTTCGCTCATCATCGGGACCCTGATCATCATCATCGGGACGTCGATGCCGGCTTCTCTCATGCGGATTATCTGATCGATCCTCGATGAGCCGAGTGTCCTGCAGCCGGCGTCTACGAAGGCCTTCGCTGCTTCCGGCATCGATGACATGCCTTTCACGACGCCTGTCACTTCTATGCCGAGCTCGCCGCACTTTTCCAGCGCTGTTCTCACATTGTCACGCAGATACCTGAGGTTTACTTCCACCTGCGGGTATCTATTTTCGTTACTTTCCATATATTTTCCCTTTTTGTCGTTTTATGTCGTTTTTTGTCGAATATTTTCCGGCCGTTTCCGCGTATTGTCCGGATCTATACTTTATTGTCGAATTTTGTCGCTTTTTGTCGAAAATTTTCCGGCCGTTTCCTATTATTGTCGAAAATATTCCGGCCGTTTCCGTCAATTGCCGCTTATTTTACTTTTATATCCTATATTTTCTTTTTTAG
>JBJETC010000167.1:0-2331 GCA_051883115.1 Anaerovoracaceae bacterium | reverse complement strand
GTCCTGTCGCAGATCGGGGAACAGCTCCAGGCGGAGGCTGACACTCTGCAGGAGAAGATATACGAGGAAGCAGGGGAGGAATTCAATATAAACTCGCCTGTCCAGCTCAGCCACATACTTTTCGAGAAGCTCGGCCTCCCGGCAGGTAAGAAGACGAAGCGGGGATACAGCACGAGCGCTGAAGTCCTTGAAAAACTGAGAGACAAAGCCCCTGTCGTAGATCACATACTCGAGTTCAGGACGGTGACAAAGCTAAAGAGCACATATGTCGACGGCCTGAAACCGCTCATTTCGAGTGACGGGAAGATCCACGCCCATTATCAGCAGACGGTGGCCGCGACAGGAAGGCTCAGCTGTACTGAGCCGAACCTGCAGAACATTCCTGTGAGGTCGGAACTCGGCCGCATACTGAGGAAAGCTTTTAACGCCGGAGAAGGCTGCGTCTTCACGGGCGCTGATTATTCCCAGGTGGAGCTGAGGGTCCTCGCGCACATGTCGGGCGATGAGAACCTGATAAGCGCTTTCAACAACGGAGAGGACATCCACAGGACGACGGCGTCGAGAGTCTTTGACATACCGTATGACGAAGTGACGAAGCTCGACAGGAGCAGGGCGAAAGCCGTGAACTTCGGCATCGTATACGGCATGAGCAGTTTCGGTCTCGCGGAGGAGATCCACGTGAGCAGGCGCGAAGCAGAGCAGTATATAGCGGAATATTTTGTAAAGCACCCTGACGTGAAGAAATTCATGGACGAACAGATAAGGTTCTGCAAGGAGAACAGGTATTCCAGGACTATACTCGGCAGGCGCCGCTACATTAACGAGATAAATTCGTCGAACTACATGACGAGGCAGCTCGGCGAGAGGCTCGCCATGAACAGCCCTATCCAGGGCACGGCGGCGGATATAATTAAAATCGCTATGAACAAAGTGTATAATGACCTGAGAGAAAAAGGCATGAAGTCTGAGCTCGTCATGCAGATCCACGACGAACTCATCATCAGGACGGCTGAGGATGAAATTGATGAAGTCAAGGCGATCCTGAAGGAAGACATGGAGCACGCGATGGACCTCAAGGTCATGCTGATCTGCGACATGAACAGCGCTTACACATGGTATGATCTCAAATGATGGAGAAGAGAATGAAAGTCATTGGAATTACAGGCGGGATCGGATCAGGGAAATCTGTTGTTTCCGATCATCTGAAAGAACTCGGTTACTACGTTATAGACGCTGACGAGATCTCAAGGGAGATCACGGCGCCGGGGAGCCCTGTGCTCGATGAGCTCGCTGAGCGCTTCGGCCAGGATATCCTCATGTCCGGCAGGGACGACAGCGCATACAGCTCTATGAAGTTCGAGAATGGTGAAAAATTAGGGTCGGTAAAGAGGCTGGACAGGAAAAAGCTTGCAGACATAGTTTTTCACGATAAAAAGAAAAAGGCTGAACTCGAGTCGATCGTAACGGACAGGGTCATAGCTGAGGTGAAAAGAAGGATCGCCCACAAGCGCAACGAAGACAAGTCAGGCGTCATTTTCCTCGACGCCCCGACGCTTTACGAGACGGGAGCGGACGTCCTCACAGACGATGTCTGGCTGATCACGGCTGACCGCGACAGGAGAGCGGAGCGCGTAGTTGAGCGCGACCATACTGACAGAGCTTCGGCCGAGGCGAGGATAGACAGCCAGATGCCTGATGAAGTCAAGGCGCGCATGGCGTCAAAGGTAATAGAAAACAACGGCAGCGTTGAAGATCTCCTGAAAAAGATCGACGGGCTGCTCGGCCTCTGATCGGAAAGGGGCCGGCATGACATTATATGAACTTCTGATACTCGCTGTCGGGGTCTCCATGGATGCGTTCGCCGTATCCATAGCCAAGGGCCTGACGCTGAAAAAGAGAAGTGTTAAATACGGTGTGACCGCCGGGCTCTGGTTCGGCGGTTTTCAGTTCCTGATGCCTGTCATCGGGTATTACCTCGGATCGTATTTCGCGGCGAAGATAACAAAGTATGATCACTGGATAGCTTTCATACTCCTCGCGATCATAGGCGGGAACATGATAAGGGAAGCCCTCAGCGAAGAGGAATCATCGAACGACGATTTTTCCGTAAAAACGATGTTCATCATGGCAGTAGCCACGAGCATAGACGCCCTCGCGATAGGCGTGTCATTCGCGTTCCTGAGGGTGAACATCTGGACTTCTTCGATATTCATCGGTATAACGACGTTCCTTTTCTCGGTGGCCGGCATAGAGCTCGGCCGCGTTATAGGAGAAAAATTCGAGTCGAAGGCGAAATTCACAGGCGGTGTGATACTCATAGCGATAGGCCTG
>JBJETC010000166.1:0-2342 GCA_051883115.1 Anaerovoracaceae bacterium | reverse complement strand
CAGGGAACAGGTAAGACGACGACATGCGGAAAGCTTGCAAATTACCTCAAACAGTGCGGCAAGAAGCCTGTCATGGCTGCATGCGACGTCTACAGACCGGCTGCCATAGAACAGCTGAAAGTAGTCGGCAAGGCTGTGAACACTCCTGTCTATACGGAGGAAGGCGTCAAGGACCCTGTAAAGATCGCGAAGGATGCCAGAAAAGACGCTGAGCTGAAGGGCTACAACGTCCTGCTCGTCGATACGGCCGGACGTCTCCAGATAGATCAGCCTCTCATGGACGAGCTCAAGGAGATGAGGAAGGCGATAAAGCCTCATGAAGTGCTCCTCGTGCTCGACGCCCTCACAGGTCAGGACGCAGTGAACGCCGCGCAGGGATTCAACGACCAGCTCGGCTTTGACGGCATGATCCTCACGAAGATGGATGGCGACGCCAGAGGCGGTGCTGCTCTGTCAGTAAAGAAGATAACAGGTAAGCCGATACTCTTCATGGGTACCGGAGAAAAATACGACGCACTCGAGCCTTTCCAGCCGGACAGGATGGCAAACAGGATCCTCGGCATGGGAGACGTGCTCACGCTCATAGAGACTGCCGAGCAGGCATATGACGACGAGCAGGCCGCAAAACTCGAAGAGAAGATCAGGAAGAATCAGTTCACGCTAGACGACTTCCTCGAGCAGATGCATCAGGTAAAGAAGATGGGCGGCATAGAGAAGATCGTCCGCATGATACCGGGCATAAGCGCGTCAGAACTCAACAGCGTCGATTTCGACCAGGGTGAGGAAGAATTCCACAAGATGGAATCTATCATCTACTCGATGACGAAGGCCGAGAGACATGATCCGAACATCCTGAACGCCAGCAGGCGCAAGAGGATAGCAGCCGGATGCGGCAGGCCTGTCAGCGAAGTAAACAGCCTGATAAAGAAATACGGCGAAGCGAAAAAGATGATGAAACAGTTCTCGAATCCGGGCGCTCTAAAGCGGAACCGCTTCATGAGGGGATTGTTTTAGACGTACCGGAAGGTATGAAATATATTAGATAACAATAATTTTTAATTTTTATTTTAAGATTTTCAGAATCAATGGAGGAAACATGGTTAAGATCAGACTCAAGAGATTAGGTGCACACAAGAAGCCGTTCTACAGGATCGTAGTAGCAGATTCAAGAAGCGCAAGAAACGGCAGATTCATCGAGGAGCTCGGATATTACGATCCGATCGCAGACCCTGCTGTTATCAAGATCAACGGCGAAGAGACAAAGAAGTGGCTCAATGAAGGAGCTCAGGTTTCTGAAACAGTAAGATCTCTGCTCAAGAAGTCAGGTGTTATCGAATAGTAAGGGAAGCGGTGAAAATGATGACAACTAAAGTGGTTGAATTCATCGCCAAATCACTTGTTAACGACCCTGATAAGGTCAGGACGACTGAACTGGGAAATGAGCCGGGACGCGGAGACGTCCTGCAGCTTGTTGTCGCCGGTGACGATATGGGAAGAGTCATCGGAAGGCACGGACGTATCGCCAAGGCACTCCGCACTGTTGCTACCGCGGCAGCTGCGAGAGAAAACAAAAAAGTCAGTGTTGACATCGTCTCTGAGGAAGAACTTGCCGAAGAGACTGAGAACGGCGAAGAATGATATTTTTAGGCGCATAAGGCTTTTGCTTTCATGCGTCTTTCTTTTTATATTTAACTGGAAGGCATTATGGAAAAAATAGAGATCGGCAAAGTCGTGAACGTCGTCGGGATCAAGGGCGAGATAAAGGTCCTGAACTACTCTGAGACACCGGGCAGGTATTCCGGGCTCGAGAAGATATTCATAGGCAAAGGTGTCTATCACGTCGAAAAAGCGAGAGAAAAGGGAAATACAGTCGTTATCAAGCTCGAAGAGATAAACGACAGGGACGGCGCCGAACTCATGCGCGGCAGCAGGGTCTTCATGGACGCCGCGGAGCTCGGAGAGCTGCCCGAGGGGACGTATTATATCCGCGATCTCATAGGCATGGCGGCTGTTGATGCCGCGACAGGGGAAAATGTCGGGACGCTCAGGGATGTGCTGACTGACAGGCCTCAGGACATATACGTGCTCGACATAGGCGGCAGGGAGTGCATGGTCCCGGCCGTCAGGGAGTTCGTGAAAAAAATAGATCCCGTGAAAAGAGAGATCACTTTCAGTTTCATAGAGGGTATGATAGATCAGAGGAAAAAATGAAATTCGAGGTTCTGACTTTGTTCCCTGAGATGTTCCTGCCTGTGAAGGAGAGCATCATCGGGAGAGCTGAAAAAAACGGTCTCATATCTGTAGATCTTGTAAACATCAGGGATTTCAGCCATGAAAAACAT
>JBJETC010000165.1:0-2350 GCA_051883115.1 Anaerovoracaceae bacterium | reverse complement strand
TTCAGCGCTACGGGAAATACTGAAAAAGATGCGGGGCTCATTTCAGGGACAGTTTCGGAAAAACTCGGGATCGAGCCGTCTTCTTCAGGCTTCACGCTCCCTGAAGAGAGAAGCGGAGAAAGATCATTTACAGATGAGGATCTCGTAATAATCGGGATGCCGACTTACGCGGGGAAACTCCCTAACAGGATCCTGCCTGACCTGAAGACGAAGCTCCATGGGAACGGCGCTCTCGCGGCGGCTTTTGTGACGTTCGGCAGCAGGAATTACGATAACTCCCTCGCCGAGCTCGTAAAGACACTGACAGACGATGGCTTCAGGGTCATCTCAGCTGCGGCGCTGAGTTCGCGCCACGCTTTCACGGACAAGGTAGGGACAGGAAGACCTGATGACCGCGATGAAATGGAGATCCGCGGGTTCGCTGAAAAGACAGCGTCGATGGTTCTGGAAAACGGTGACTTTGCAGGTAAAGAGATAAAAGTCCCGGGCGACGCTGACGCGCCGTATTACACGCCGAGGAAGCAGGACGGCTCACCGGCAAAATTCCTCAAGGCTTTCCCAAAGGTGGATATGGGGAAATGCACGCGGTGCGGCATCTGCGCGGAGGTATGCCCGGAAGGTTCTATAGATCCTGATGACGTCACGAAGATGACAGGCATATGCATAAAGTGCCAGGCGTGCGTGAGGAAGTGCCCTGAAGGCGCAAGGTATTTCGATAACGAAGATTTTCTCTCTCACGTAAAGATGCTTGAGGAGAATTTTACAGCCAGAAAAGAAAACGAATTTTACTATATTATCTGAAAAGATACGGGGGTTAAGTGATGCTGAAAGATGTTTTAAGGAAGCGGACTTCGAGGGTGCTGTGCGCAGTGCTTGCGGCTGCTGTCGCGCTGTCATGCGCGTGGGCTTCTGGGTACTCGTACGCCGACAGCATGAGCGAAATGAGTAAACAGGCCATTAAGAACAGCCGCGACCATGCAGAGCGTTCAAAGAAAAAAGGCAGTGATACGATGGCGCCGATCACGTCTTACGGCATAAGCAGCACATTGTCATCGTCATCAGGCCTTCCTTCTAAATTCGATCTCAGGGACAAAGGCACGGTGACACCTGTGAAATATCAGGAACCGTGGAGCTCGTGCTGGAGCTTCAGTGACACGGCAGCAGCAGAGACAGTGCTGCTGTCCAGGACAGGAACTACGTATTACAATGATCCGCTCGATCTTTCAGAGCTCCATCTGGCATGGTTTACATATACGCCTGTAAAAACAGGCACAGACGGGCTCACGAATCAGAAGGGAGAAGGGCTCTACAGCAGGTACTCCAGAGAATACGGCACCAGCTGGTTCAAGCTCATGACGGGCGGATATCCGCTGCTCGGCGCTTCTACATATTCCCAGGGTTCAGGACCTGTGGCGGAATCTGACGCACCTTACAGGAACCTGTCAGGAAAGACGAGTTCGATGAACGGCTTTTATTACTATGATCTCTATGACAGATGGTCAGTCCCGTCGAACCTCAGGTACAGACAGTGTGCGTACCTGACAGACTGCAACCTTATGCCGGCTTATGCATTGAGATATGACAGCGGTTCACTGACAGGGAAATACGACACGTCGGCGCTCAACACGATGAAGAGGCAGATATACAGAAGCAAGCCTGTATCAGCCTGCTTCTACAGTGAAGGCAACCTGAGCAGCTCGAGCAAATATAACTATTACAACACAGCGACAGCCGCGCATTATACATATGACGACAACGCGATAACTCACGCCGTTACTATCGTCGGCTGGGATGACAACTATTCGAGGAACAATTTCCTGTCGGGCAAAAGAAGCAGCGGCAAGACCGCAAAGAGACCGCCTCATGACGGAGCATGGATAGTAAAGAACAGCTGGGGCAGCTTATCGACGCCTTTCCCGGGCAATACATCATGGGGACTGAACGGCACAGGATATTTCTACATCTCATACTATGACAAGAGCCTTGCCTACTGTGCGACGCTTGATTTTGACACTGACAGCCTCAAGGCGAAATCGACTTCGAACAGGATAAACCAGTACGATTACACGCCGACAGCCTATATAAGCTATTTTTCATTCAAGCGGCCGGTATATGCTTCTAACGTATTCAAGGCGAGAAAATCGAACGAGAGCATAGGTTCCGTATCGACAATGACTGCGAAAGCCGGATCGACTGTAACGGTAAAGGTCTATTCACTCAAGAAAAAATACAAGAGCCCGACAGACGGCACTCTGAAGTGCAGGATAACAAAGAAAATCCCTTACAGCGGATACCACAGGATAAAACTGCCGAAGTCCGTCCGCATCAGGAAAGGGGGCAAGTTCTCGGT
>JBJETC010000164.1:0-2360 GCA_051883115.1 Anaerovoracaceae bacterium | reverse complement strand
ATAATAAAACGAAGGGAGACGGGCAGCACCGCGAAAAATGGTAGATCAGATCTCGATTTTCACAGCGAATACAAAAGGAGCCATGCAGAAGATAACTGCTCTCATGGCTGACAACGGAATAAACATAATGGCGCTCGTTACTAACGACAGCGCTGAATTCGGAATCATCAGGATGATCGTGGAGGATTCCCCGAAGGCGTTCGACATACTGAACGAGGCGGGATACATGACGAGGATGACGAAGGTCCTCGGCGCCAGGATCTCTGACGACTGCGGCGGGCTCGACTCGCTGCTCAAAGCCCTGCTCGAGTGCAACATAAACGTCGACTATATCTACATTTCATATGACAGAAATTCAAAATCTGTCATTGCGATTTTCGACGCAGAAGCCCATGCTGAAGTGGAAGAAGCCATGAGAGCCAAGGGTTTTCAGATGATGTAAAACTCATGATGATGTGAAACTCATTTTTCATCACCGGATCTTTTTTAACTGACGCGCCATGAGGCGGTACGGAATGTCCCGGTATAGCAGGCGGGACAAAATGTATCATCTCGTGACGCGTTTTTTCGCATATGTCTACATACCGCCATTACCTGCTTGTATACCAAATTTCTTACAACATGGGTTATTTTGTCAATTCATCATACTGTATTTTAGTTTTAATATATATATAGATGATAATTAAAATGTCGTTTTGTGCCTTTTATGGAGGATCTGATGAAAAAGCTGCGCGCGTTACTGGCCACATATAATAAAAATTACGACAAGAACATCAACGCTATCCTGGATGAGGACCTCTTCCTCACTCAGGTCGTCATAATCCTGATGATCCTTGTCATGGCCTCGCTCATAATAACTGCATATGCGATCCGCGACACTCATCTGGTCCCTGCATACGCCACAGTAATACTGCCGCTCCTCGCGCTGCTGCTGGTCGACATTCATGTGCGCAGGAACCCGGACATACCGCACGCCGCAGCAATAGTCAAGGCATGCATGTATCTCGGCCAGGGACTGCTGTACGCATTCTGCGCAACTATCATATTCTTCGGCGGCCACGCCATCCCGATCTCATACGTCGCCATGCTGATCCTGCTGCCGATGCTATACGTGGACAGGCTGTACCTCAAAGTCATCTATCAGCTCACCGCTATCTCGGTCTTCGTGATACTCGAGCTTGTGACTTTCCCGCCTTCTGTGTCGCGGAACGACTGGATCGTGAACGCGATAGTAGCCGGCCTGACTTCGCTCGTCTGTGCCATTTACACCTCAAACAAAAAAATCTCCAACTACGAGGTTTCAAGAGAATACGCGAAGAAATCGCAGACAGACCCTCTCACAGGTCTCATGAACCTAAGGAAGTTCTATATCGACGCGGAACGGTTCAAGGCAGACGGGCAGCTCAGCGGAGTCATAGTGGCAGACGTCGACAGGTTCAAGCATTTTAACGACACGTTCGGACACGCCTACGGAGACGAGATCCTGAGGCTCGTATCATCCGCGCTCAGGGAATACGGCCAGGAGAACCACATCATGTTTTACAGATATGGCGGAGACGAGTTCACAGGCCTTGTCCTCTCCGCATCAGGACTGACCGCGAAAGCCGCTGCGGAAGGAGCGGCAGACGCTGTCGATACAGCATGGAGACGCGTCCCGCAGAACAGCGACATCCCAGTCAGGATCTCAGCCGGCTACGCCGAAGTAGGCGCAGCTCCGCTTGAGGAATATCTCAAGGCCGCTGATTACATGATGTACGACACTAAAAAATCGAGGAGATCGGGTGATCTTCCTCGATAAAATAAATGCTTTTTTCCGCGGCTGATCCAGTGTCAGATCAGTCGTTCAGATCAGCAAGCTCATAGATGAGCTTCTCTGTTTTTTCCCATCCAAGGCAAGGGTCGGTTATGGACTTACCGTAGACGCCGTCGCCGACATCCTGCCTGCCGTCCTCTATATACGACTCTATCATGCAGCCCTTCACGAGGCCTTTGAGGTCATGAGAAACGTGGCGGCTGTGCATGACATCTTTTGAGATCCTTATCTGCTCAAGGAACTGCTTGCCCGAGTTCGAATGGTTGCAGTCAACGATGACTGCCGGGTTCACGAGGTCTTTTTCCGCGTATAGGTCATATACCTTCATGAGATCCTCGTAATGGTAGTTAGGAGCGCTGTTGCCGTATTTGTCGACATAGCCCCTCAGGATCGCGTGCGTGAGCTCGTTGCCTTTCGTCTTTACTTCCCAGCCTCTGTAGATGAACGTGTGAGGGTTCTGAGCAGCTACGATCGAGTTCATCATGACTGAAAGATCGCCGCTCGTAGGGTTTTTCATGCCTGCCGGGATGCCTATGCCGCTCGCGAC
>JBJETC010000163.1:0-2369 GCA_051883115.1 Anaerovoracaceae bacterium | reverse complement strand
ATCATGTAGCCGACTTCGGCTCTCATAGGCTTTGGTATGACATAGCCGTGGTCTCTCTCGATAAGGTAGCATACACCGCCTTTTCCGGACTGGCTGTTTATCCTGATGACGTCGCCGTCATACTGTCTGCCGACATCGTGCGGATCGATAGGGAGGTAAGGGACCGTCCACTTGTCGCTGCCGCTTTCTTTCCTGTATTTGACGCCTTTTGCGATGGCATCCTGGTGTGAACCGGAGAACGCCGCGAATACGAGAGCGCCGCTGTACGGATGACGAGGTTCGACTGTCATGCCGGTGTATTTCTCATAATGCTCGACGACGTCAGGCATGTTGGAGAAGTCTATCTGAGGGTTGACACCGTGAGTGTACATGTTCATCGCGATAGTGACGATGTCGACGTTTCCTGTTCTTTCGCCGTTTCCGAAGAGTGTTCCTTCGATCCTGTCTGCACCCGCGAGGAGACCGAGTTCCGCGTCAGCTACGCCTGTCCCTCTGTCGTTGTGAGGGTGGAGCGAAAGGATGACGTTTTCCCTGTTGTGAAGGTTCTTGCTCATGTATTCTATCTGGCTCGCGTAAACGTGAGGCATCGACATTTCAACGGTAGCAGGAAGGTTGATGATGACCTTGTGGTCAGGATCAGGGTCCCAGATGTCGATGACCGCATTGCAGACCTCGAGAGCGTATTCAGGTTCTGTGCCTGTGAAGCTCTCAGGTGAATACTCGTACTGGAAATTTATATCCGGATAGTCTTTCGCGATATCAAGGAACATCTGAGCTCCGTCAGTCGCGATCTTTTTTATCTCTTCTTTTGACTTCCTGAAGACCTGTTCCCTCTGGGCGACGGATGTCGAGTTGTAGAGGTGGACGATAGGGTTCTTCGCGCCTTTCAGCGAGTCAAAAGTCTTTCTTATTATATGTTCTCTGGATTGAGTGAGCACCTGGAGTTTGACATCGTCAGGAACGAGATCCTGTTCGATGAGGGTGCGTAAAAATTCATACTCTGTGTCGGAAGCTGCAGGGAAACCAACTTCGATTTCCTTGAATCCCAGCTTTACAAGATATTTGAAGAATTCAACTTTCTGTTCCAGACTCATTGGAACGATAAGCGCCTGGTTGCCGTCTCTCAGATCGACACTGCACCACGCCGGCGCCTTCTCGATATGGTCCTTTTTTACCCAGTCGTAACAATCGACGGGAGGGCGGTAATACTGAATGCTGTACTTAGAATAGTTGTCCATTGCAAGGTCTCCTTTCATTTGTAAAAGTGAAAAGGCAAATAAAAAAGCCTCTTCACGAAACAGTTCGTAAAGAGACGAAAACATCACCCGTTTCCGCGGTACCACTCTTTTTGGCTTGAGAGCCCACTCATTGCATCTGCTCGGGGGTGAGACACCAGAACGCTTACGCCGCGGCCTTCTCATGTGACATCCGCTCTCTGTAGGCTGCCGGACTGGTTTATTCCCGTCATCGCTAAGATTTGATTTAAGTGTATTATAGAGGGAAGCGAACGATTTGTCAACAAAATATTGTTGCCATCAAACAAATAAATCGTATATTATTGTGAACATTTAACAAAGCATTAACCTCGGCGAAAAATAAACTTCATGTTCCTTTCTTTATTCCTTGAAAGCGCCCGCCTCTTATGATAATATAAATGCCTGTGATAAATATTTGGAGACGTATCGAAGTGGTCATAACGGGGCGCACTCGAAATGCGTTAGCCGGGCAACTGGCACGTGGGTTCGAATCCCACCGTCTCCGCCAATAAAAAAGCAGATATGCGGCGTCAGCCGCATATCTGCTTTTTTGTATTGAATGAGGGTGGGTGAGAACCCACAAAGGGTTCGTCAAGCCCTATCCCAATTTTCACAAGCCGAAGGCGCAGTGAAAATTGCGGAAGGTCTGATGCGCACGGATGCCCAAGAGTGCAAGCAGAGCGCAGCACGATTGGAAGCATCCGACCGCTAATCCCACCGTCTTCTTTTTTTCAGTTCTGTCCGGTGTTTGACATTATGAGTCCGCTCGTCGCGTCGCCGTGCGCGACGATCCTTCCGTAGAAATCATGCGTTGTATCACTTGCCTTGTCGTAGTAGCCGAGCTGCTTTCCGTAGAAATCCCTGGCGACACGCCTGTTTCCTTCGTCAGTTATAGTTCCGAGGCATTTGCCATAGAAGTCAGTTACTCTTTCAACCATAATATCCTCCTTTCAGTTATCGGATACATCTTAACTGTATAGTAACATTGGAAATATTTTGATTTGACAATATACATGTGGGATTTTAGTGTAAAATCAGTGAGATCAAGGTATGTAAAACCTTTTGCATTACATATAAAGGCCTGACAGTATGAACTTTAAGGTGATACGGCAT
>JBJETC010000162.1:0-2374 GCA_051883115.1 Anaerovoracaceae bacterium | reverse complement strand
TACAGGAAAGGCTTGTACTCGCTGAACGGCATGGGCTTGTCCTCGAGAAGCATGCTGTAGCACGTGGAGTTCACCATCTCGATTATCGTGTAAAGCAGCATTTTCCCGTGTTCCAGGCCTATCTTCGCTTCGGAGACAAGGCTCCTTATGAATTCCTCCATCGTCATGGAATCGCTGTCGTCAGCCTGTCCGGCGAGGCCCCAGCTCAGGTTCTTGGATATGAACCTCAGCTCGTCATGATCCTGCGAGAGCTTCGTGAGTATATAGTCGATAACGAAAAGGAGCTTGTCGGCAAAGTCCATCTTATCGATATTGTGGTTGAGCAGGAGTTCCTGGACAGCTTCATTTATGATCTCGCTCGATTTGATGATCACGAGCTTGTCGCGGAGATCGTCCTTGTCCTTGAAGTACAGGTAGAATGAACCTTTGCTGAGTCCGGCCCTGTGAGAGATGCTGGAAACAGTCGTCTGGTCAACGCCCTGCACGGAGAACAGGTCATAGCCCGCCTTGAGGAGCCTGTTCCTGTTCCTGTTCTTTTTCATCTCGATCTTAGTCATTTTGCATCAACACCCTTTTGACAAAATGTTCCATCTGATTTTTGAAAAATCACCTGATCTTCAAGAACATATTAGCATTTTACTGACCGGCGGTCAATCAAATTTTTGCCAAAAAACCGTTGCAATCAGTGGATTATAAAAAATACATATGTTACAGATATTAAATATTGACTCTTGGTCAATTTGTGCTATGATTTTCATGTGATCATATAAGACATATTTTGACATTAAAACAACAACTTTCTGAGGAAAGAGATTTACAGGGGGAGGTTTCAGATGAAATTCGGCGAACGAGTCGTAAAAGCCCGCGTCGCGATCCTGATCATAGCGTTCCTGCTGCTGATCCCGTCAGTCATTGCGAGGAATCAGGTCAGGATAAATTACGATATGCTGACATATCTTCCTTCCAGCATGGAGACCATGAAGGGGCAGAAGCTCCTGCAGAAGGACTTCGGCAAGGGAGGATTCAGTCTGATCGTAGTTGAGAATACGAAGAGCGACGATGTGGCAAGGATTGCCTCAGATATAAAGAAGATAAAGCACGTTGCTTCGGTAGTGAACCTCGAAGAGGTCATAGACCCGACGGTGCCTGTCTCGATGTATCCGAAGGAAATAAGAGAAAACCTGCACAAACAGAACGCGACGATGATCGCGGTGTTCTTTGACACCGACACGTCTGCGGAGCCGACTATCAACGCGATCGGAAAGATAAGGAAAGTAGTCACGAAAGACTGCTACGTTTCCGGAATGAGCGCGATGGTAACGGACCTGAAGAACCTGTGCGAGGAAGAAGAGGCAAAATACGTCGCTGTTGCCGTTATCGTGGCACTTGCTGTCATGATGCTGCTGCTCGACTCATATGTCGCGCCGATCCTTTTCCTTATAACTATAGCGATGGCGATCCTCTACAATATGGGAACGAACATAATGTTCGGCGAGATCTCATATATAACGGAAGCTATCGCGGCCGTGCTCCAGCTGGCCGTAACGATGGACTACTCGATATTCCTGTGGCACAGCTATGTTGAGAACCTGCAGAAATACGACGACAACAAGCAGGCCATGGCGGCGGCCGTCAACAACACGCTGACGTCAGTAACGGGAAGCTCCATAACGACGATAGCCGGGTTCCTGGCGCTGTGCGCGATGTCGTACACGATGGGCCGCGACCTCGGACTCGTTATGGCAAAGGGCTGCGTGCTCGGAGTGCTCGTGAGTGTAACGGTCCTTCCGGCCATGCTGCTCCAGTTCAGCAAGGTACTGCTCAAGACGAGACACAGGACGCTTCTCCCGGATATGACAAAGATAAGCGAGAAGCTCACGACGAGATACGCGATATACCTTGTTATCTTCGCCATCCTCGTGATACCTGCTGTAATAGGATACAAGAACGAGAACATCTCGTACGACTTCACGAAGACAATAGGAAGCGCGAAATCGCTGCCGGCTGAAAAAGTCCAGTTCATCACGGCAAATGAGAAGCTCAAGAAAGACTTCAACATAGAGACGACGCACATGATAATCGCCGATTCTTCGCTGTCTCAGAAAAAGGGTTATGAGATGTCGAAGAAGATCCAGGATCTCCCTGGTGTAGAGAGCGTTATCGGGCTGGACGCCATCACGGGATCATCGCTGCCGCGCGATGTCCTGCCGGATGAGATCACGAACAACTTCCAGGCGAAAGGCCATCAGCTTATACTCGTGAACTCGTCATACAAGATATCTACTGATAAATGCAATGACCAGATAGATAAAATAGATAGTATAATAGCTTCATACGATAAGTCTGCAAAGCTCATAGGCGAAGGTCCGGCGAC
>JBJETC010000161.1:0-2406 GCA_051883115.1 Anaerovoracaceae bacterium | reverse complement strand
CTCCCAGAAGTTATCTTCTTTTCCGAGCCTGACGATCCTGTCGGCAGGGAGTCCTATGTTTTTCCAGATCTCCACAGCCTCATCGTCATCCTGGTAAACTGTCGCCCAGATCTTTTCCGGTGGGAGCTTGAGGTACTGTGTGATGAACTCCCATCCCCACGTGAGCGATTCTTCCTTGAAATAATCTCCGAATGAGAAGTTGCCGAGCATTTCAAAGAATGTACCGTGTCTCGCTGTTATACCTACGTTCTCGATGTCTCCTGTCCTTATGCACTTCTGGCATGTCGTCATGCGCTTCTTAGGCGGTTTCTCTATTCCGAGAAAATACGGCTTGAGAGGCGCCATACCCGAGTTGATTATGAGGAGCGACTTATCGTTCTTCGGTATGAGCGACGCACTTTTTCCCGGGTAATGTCCCTTGCTTACGTAAAAGTCCCTGAACATCGCCCTTATTTCGTTTAATCCTAATTTTTCCATCTAACACTCTCCTGATCGATATGGATTCATCTTTGAAATACCTGAACTTCTCAGATCTATTTGAACTTATCTATTATCCTGACTATATCATTTTCCACGGCGGTAAAGCTTCCCGTCTCGAACGAGTAGACTTTTATGATCGCCTCTGTGCCCGAAGGCCTTACGAGGAACTTGCTGCCGTCATCGAGGTCGAATTCCACGACGTCGGCTTTCGGAAGGCTCGTGTGCTGCTGGTAGTCTATTTTCTTTACGATCCTTCTGTCGCCTATCGACTCCGAAGGATACGTCCTGAACTCGTTCATGATAGACGCCATTATCTCTCTGCCCCTGGGGCCGCTGAAATAATAGTTTCTCGTCTTGTCCGCGTAATATCCGAATTCCTCGTATATCTCCTCGAGCCTAGTTACGAGGTCCTTGCCCTGCGACTTGTGGAAAGCGGCCATCTCTACAGCGAGCAGCGCTCCGCTCACGCCGTCTTTTTCCCTGATAAAAGGATCCATGAGGTAGCTGTCGCTCTCTTCGAATGCGAAGTAGAACTCGTCGCCTCTCCCGGCAGCGTCAAGCTTTGAGATGACGTCTCCTATATACTTGAACCCCGTCAGCGTCGTTACGACTCTGAAACCGTACTTCTGGGCCATGATGTCCGTGAGCGGCGATGTCGCTATGCTCCTTATGACCATCTGATTTTCCTTAGGCGGTTTCAGGTGGCAGAGGTAATCAAGCATAAGTATGCCGAGCTGGTTCCCCGTCAGGACCGTCCTCATGCCGAGGTGGTATGTCGCCGCGCCGATCCTGTCGCAGTCAGGGTCAGTAGCTATTATGACGTCGCCGCCGTACTTGTCTATCCACTTGAAGCCTTCATCGTAAGCCATTACCTTCTCAGGGTTAGGCACGACGCACGTCGTGAATTCCTTGTCCGGCATCTCCTGCGACTTTACGACGTCGTAGTTCACGCCGCACTTGTTGAATACGCCTGTGACATATTTCCTCCCCGTACCGTGGAGCGGTGTGTAAACAGCCTTAAAGCCGTTCATCATGCTCTGATCCGGCAGGAGATAATCGCCTGCGACGTGGTTGATGAATTCAAGGCTAATGCTTTCATCTACAGGTACGATGCCTGAATCCCACGTGTACTTTATCGACTCGTCAAAATAGTCGAGCTTTTCTATCTCCTTGAAGATCTCCTCTGACTGTTCGCCTATGATCTGGAAACCTTCGCGGTTGTAGACCTTGTAGCCGTTATATATCTTCGGGTTGTGGCTCGCCGTTATCATGATGCCGAGATCGCATCCCAGCCTCCTGACAGCGTAAGACAGCACCGATACCGGACACAGCTCCTGAAAGAGATACGGCTTTATGAGATTCCCTCTCATGATGGCCGCGACCTCCGAAGCGAAGTACTTCGAACCTCTCCTGCTGTCATATCCTATGACTACGGAATATGGCCTGTTCTCACGCTTTAAGTAGTTCGCTATGCCCTGCGTCGCTCTCCTCACGACGTACTTGTTTATCCTGTTCGTACCGGGTCCGAGGAGCCCCCTCATCCCGGAAGTCCCGAACGCTATGTGCCTGTAAAAGGCATCCGTTATTTCGTCTTTGTTTCCCTGTATCTGAAGCAGGTTATTGTGAAAATGCTCATCGTTTTCTGTATTCTTAAGCCAGCGCTCATACTCAGCCATGGCCTGTTTTTCTATTTCTTCTCCCATTTCCGTCACTCCGCTTTTTGATTTTTCTGTTATTCCTTCTTATTGTAGTTTCAGAACCTTTTCAAAAAGTGTTGAATATATATACTTTATATAAAAATCGCGCCGGAGGCACGAGTGAATTACTGTGCAAGTATAAATGATTTCAAACACAACCATTATACCACACATATCGCGTTTTATAAGAATATTTACCTGTGACGGCAGAAAACGGGAGCTTATCTGT
>JBJETC010000160.1:0-2414 GCA_051883115.1 Anaerovoracaceae bacterium | reverse complement strand
GCGCCGTTCCCGAGGAAGACCCCCGCGATGACCGCGCCTGCGTATTTCGCGACAAGAAGGAGTGCCGCCGTGATCTGTACGTTATCCATGTTTATTTGTTTTTCTTCCAGGAGCTCTTGAGGCTCACGATCCTGTTGAAGACTTTTTCGCTGTCTGTTGTGAGCTTCTCGTCAGCGATGTAGTATCCGTGGCGGAAGAACTGGAAGCGGTCGCCCGGCTTTGCTTCGGCCGTCAGCGGCTCAGCGTATCCGTATGTCTCGTGGACGGAATCGCTGTCAGGCACGAGCTCTCCGCTCTCATCCTCTACGAGGAGCGGCGTGTAGTTCCTGATGCGGATCCTGACCGCTGTCGATGCTTCGACAAAATGTATCGTTCCCTTTACCTTGCGGCCGTCAGGGCTTTCGCCGCCGCGGCTCTCAGGGTCGTATGTGCAGTGGAGCTCCTTGATGGAGCCGTCTTCGTTTTTCACTACTTCATTGCATTTGATGAAGTACGCGCCCTTGAAGCGGACTTCGTTGCCCGGGAACATGCGGAAATACTTCTTTACAGGGACTTCCATGAAGTCGTCGCCGTCGATGTAAAGCTCTCTTGAGAAAGGTACTTTCCTCGTTCCGAGTTCAGGGACGTTCTTGTTGTTTTCCGTCTCGACCATCTCTGTCTGCCCTTCAGGGTAGTTCGTGATGATGACCTTGATCGGGTTCTCTACGACGTTCCTGTTCACGAGGTCGTTTTTCAGATCTTCCCTGACGCAGTGCTCGAGTTCGGCAAAATCAACGACGCTGTTTGCCTTTGCCACGCCGATCTCCCTGCAGAAGTTCCTGATGGCGCCCGGTGTGTATCCGCGTCTCCTCATTCCGGCGATCGTCGGCATCCTCGGGTCGTCCCAGCCGTCAACGATACCGTCGTCGACCATTTTCTTCAGGTATCTCTTGCTCGTGACCGTGCCTGTGATGTCGAGTCTCGCGAACTCGATCTGTCTCGGCGGTGTCGGCCACTTGCCTACTTCTCTGAGGACCCAGTCGTACACAGGCCTGTGGGCCTCGAATTCCAGTGTGCAGAGGGAATGTGTGATCCCTTCGATAGCGTCTTCTATAGGGTGGGCAAAATCGTACATCGGGTAGATGCACCATTTGTTTCCTGTGTTGTGATGCTCGACGTGGGCGATCCTGTAGATGACAGGGTCTCTCATGTTCATGTTCGGGGATGCCATGTCGATCTTCGCCCTCAGGACTTTTTCTCCGTCGGCGTATTTCCCCTCGCGCATCTCCTCGAAGAGCCTGAGGTTCTCATCGACGCTCCTGTCCCTGCACGGGCTGTTCTTGCCCGGCTCTGTGAGCGTTCCCCTGTATTCTCTCATCTCGTCGGCTGAAAGATCGTCTACGTATGCTTTGCCCTTCTTTATGAGTGTCACTGCGGCGTCGTACATCTCGTCAAAGTAGTTTGACGCCCAGCAGCGTTTTTCCCATGTGAATCCGAGCCACTTTACGTCTTTTTCTATGGCGTCGACGTACTCGGTGTCTTCTTTGCCCGGGTTCGTGTCGTCGTAGCGGAGGTTGCATTTTCCGCCGTATTTCTCTGCCGTCTCGAAATTCAGGCATATGGATTTCGCGTGGCCGATGTGAAGGTATCCGTTCGGTTCAGGCGGGAACCTCGTGTAAACGTTCTGGTACACGCCCTGTTCAAGGTCTTTGTCTATTTTTTCTTCTATAAAATTTGAAGGCGTCCTGATTTCTGCGCCTTCGCCGTTGTTAGGTTCGTTACTCATTTTTCCTCCAAAAAGCATTTTATAAATTATACCACAAATGTATCTCTAAAAAATACAGGAAATGACAGGGCGGGCGATGACCGGCGGGACGGCCGCGTCAAAGCGAGGTTTTATTTATCCGCCGGATGTGATAATATATACATGATTTGTTAGCTCAGCTGGGAGAGCGTCTGGGTCACAACCAGAAGGCCGCGGGTTCGAGCCCCGCACAGATCATATACACCTATCCCCGCGAGACGAACGACGAAGTCGTGACGTCAAGCGGTGGAAGGTGCTATGCAAGGGATGCCCAGGAAGCCAAGTCGAAGACGACGGCTGACTGGCTGCAGCCTACTGCACAGCACCTATCCCCGCGATCCTGACGATCGCAGGGTTTTTTTCTTATATATACCTTTTTCGCATGGTCGTAACGGTACATTTTGTCCCGCCGTGGTCGTAAACCCTTCATTTTACTGACTTTTTTGCTCCTGCAAAAATGATACAATAAGTCCCAAAGCAACCAAATGGGCTTTTATTGTAAACCCCAGTCCGAAAAACAAAAGAACATATCTTTCGCATGGTCGTAACGGTACATTTTGTCCCGCCGCGGCCGCACATAAAAAATCCGGGGACTGCACCCCGGATCTTAAATCAGTGGATGACCGGCATC
>JBJETC010000159.1:0-2417 GCA_051883115.1 Anaerovoracaceae bacterium | reverse complement strand
CTTGAGCTCATCAAGGAGAAGGACCTCAAGTTGAAGAAGCTCATGAAGGAAGCTGAGAGAGCGGAGGCTGAAAAGCAGAACATGACTTACACGCCTGCTCAGACGGCCGCATCTCAGACTGCGCAGAAAACTCAGGCACTGCCTGATGTAAAGACGTCTGCTCCGGTCAGCGCGGCGAAGACTCAGGCACCTTCCAATACGGGGAGCTCAGGCGGAGAAGGCGACTTCTCGAGATTTTTCTCAGGCGGAGACAAGAGTACGCCTTCGTCACACGCTGAGACAGCCGCAAGTGCTCCTCAGTCAGGCATCGCGGGGACAGGCGCGGCCGCGGGCGCAAAGGGCGCTTCGGGCGACTCGCTTTATTTTGACGGCGAAGGAAGCTCGGCGAAGCCGGGGAAAAACCACAGCAATATCCCTTCGTTCTTCAAGAGACACGGCCTGAAAAAGACTGATACTGATGATGAAGAGGGATCGACGTTCGGACTCGAGGAGAAAAAACAGCCTAAGGATGGCTACGGCCTTGACAGCAATACGCCTGAACCTGAAGGATACGGTCTCACCGGAGAGAAGCCTCAGATCAGGATAGACGGATTCGGGCTCGACGGCGAGCCGGAGGGTGACGCAGGATCCACTGATGCTGAAAAAGAAGCCGGAGGCACGGCTGTAAAAGCCGCGGCTGCGGGTGCCGCAGCAGGGGCGGCCGGAGCCGCTGCCGTAAATGCTTATGGCAGTGACGGCGAAACGAAAGACGCTTCAAAGAAAGTGAACGTGAGCGACGCCGAACTCGCCGAGACGGCAAACGAACTCAACAGCGGCATGAACAAGCCTGCTGTGCCGAAATACAGGAAACCTCCTCTTGATCTGCTCGATCCGCCGAAGAAGATCGACCAGACGGGAGTGAACGAAAAGCTGAAATACAAGGCGGAGCAGCTTGAGCGCACGCTCAGCAGCTTCAATGTCGATGCGCATGTCGTTCAGGTAACGCAGGGACCTGCCGTAACGCGATACGAGATCCAGCCGGGTCCGGGCGTGAAGGTCAGCAGGATCGTCGGACTGAGCGATGATATAGCGCTGAACCTCAAGGCGAAGAGCATCAGGATGGAAGCGCCTATACCGGGCAAGGCCGCTGTCGGTGTCGAAGTCGAGAACGACAAGGTCAACATGGTCACGCTCCGCGAAGTCATAAGTTCGAGAGAATTCAGGAACGCTTCATCGAAGATATCTTTTGCCGTCGGCAAGGATATCGCCGGGAACACGATCGTCGGGGACCTTGAAAAGATGCCGCACCTCCTCATAGCAGGAGCGACGGGTTCCGGCAAGAGCGTCTGCATAAACAGCATCATCATGAGTATCCTTTACAAGGCAGATCCTGACGAGGTAAAGCTCATGCTCATAGACCCGAAGGTCGTTGAGCTCGGTATGTATAACGGCATACCTCACCAGCTCATACCTGTCGTGACAGATCCTGCAAAAGCTGCGGCCGCACTCAACTGGGCCGTTGTCCACATGACGGAGAGATACAAGAAGTTCGCACAGGTGAACGCAAGGAACATAGACTCGTATAACATGATGATGAAGTCGGAGGGCAGAGATGATGAAGTAATGCCTAAGATAGTCATCATCATAGACGAGCTCGCAGACCTGATGATGGCGGCGCCGAAACAGGTAGAGCAGTCGATCTGCAGACTTGCGCAGCTCGCGAGAGCTGCCGGCATGCACCTCATCGTAGCGACACAGCGTCCGTCCGTTGATATCATCACGGGCGTCATAAAGGCGAATATCCCTTCAAGGATAGCTTTTGCCGTGTCGTCTCAGGTCGATTCGAGGACGATACTCGACCACGGCGGAGCTGAGCACCTCGTCGGCAAGGGCGACATGCTCTACGCGCCGCTCGGCACGAACAAGCCGATCAGGGTCCAGGGTACGTTCGTTTCGGACAGGGAAGTTGCCGACATCATAGACTATGTGAAGTCGCAGGCTCAGGAAACTGAATATTCAGAGGATGTAATAGAAAAAATAGAGAACGGAGCAGTCATCCAGGAAGATGACGATGACGCTGACGAACTCCTGCATGACGCGGAAGAATGCGTCATAGACGCCGGTCAGGCTTCCGTCTCCATGCTGCAGAGGCGTTTCCGCATCGGATACAACAGAGCTGCGAGGATCATGGACGAAATGGAAGCGAGAGGTATCGTCGGGCCGCAGGACGGAAGCAGGCCGAGGAAGATACTCGTGTCAAAGGCTGACATAGAGCCTCAGGCCGCGGCAGACGGTGTTTCCGTGCCGGACGGGGACGGCAGCGCAGACTCTGAAGAAAGCGAAGAATGATTTTAATATAAGGATGTTTTTTAATGAAAGTATATTTTGACACGCTCGGATGCGCGAAAAATTTTGACGACACGGAGATAGCGAACGGT
>JBJETC010000158.1:0-2419 GCA_051883115.1 Anaerovoracaceae bacterium | reverse complement strand
CACGCTCGACGGCCGGTCTGTGAAGGGAGAAGACCTCATCAAGGCAGGCGTAAAGCCGGGAAAGCAGATAGGAGCCATGCTTGAAGCCATGCTGACACTCGTCATGGACGGCAGGGTGCCGAACGAAAAGCGGGCCCTCATGGATTTCCTGTATGAAAACGACATGATAAGATAAGAGCGCTGCATCGCAGCCGGCACGGAGCCGGTGCGGGACAGCGCTTTTTCATTGCCTTGAGAAAGGCGGGGATGTCATGAAAAAACCGCCGCAGCTTTTTTTCCAGCGGCCGCGGCGGTCATTTTTACGTGATATTTTTTATCAGAAGCAGTTCCTCAGTACGTCAGGATCAGGCTCCTTCTTTGTCGCGGCGCTCACTGCGAAGTACGCGATGCCGCTTGCGATGAGCGCGAGCACGATCTCGTGGATGTGGAACGGAGCGATCTTCACCTGGTTGAAGAAGACGAATGTCGCTACGCCTACGATCGTGGAAGCGATGCTCCCCTTGCTGTTGCCGTATTTCCAGTACAACCCGCCTATGAGAGGCCAGAAGAACGTGGACTCGAGCCCGCCCATGGCGAAGAGGTTTATCCACACGAGGATGCTCGGCGGATTGAACGCGAGCACGGTAACGATGATGCCGAGCGCGAGAGTGAGGCCGAAGCTTGCAGCCTTGACTTTCCTGTCGAACTTTTTATCAGCCTTTCCTTCAGCTTCATCAGCTTCGAATTTTTCTTCATCGTCAGCCTTTTTCCCTGAGAAATATGAGAGATACAGGTCCTTGATGATCGTGGCCGAAGCGAGTATCAGGAGCGAGTCGACCGTTGACATCACGGCTGCGAGAGGCGCCGCGAGGAACAGGCCTGCCGCCCATGAAGGCATGACGTGCATCACGATGTACGGGATGACGGCGTCTGTGCTCTTGAGTCCGCCCTTTGGAAGGAGCGGGAGCGTGAATGCGCCGGCAAAGTGCATGCCGATCATGAGTATGCCGACGACGATCGTACCGTAGAGCATGGCCCTGTGCATCGATTTTGTGTCTTTGAAGCCCATGCCTCTTACGGCAGTCTGCGGGAGTCCGAGGACTGCAACGCCTACGAGTACCCAGAACGAGATCATGTATCCCGGTGAGAGCGCTGTGATCCCTGCGCCGTAAGGGCCTTTTCCGAGGAGGTCCCAGCCCGGGTTCATGCTGTTCAGCTGGCTGACCATGTGGCTCATGCCGCCGCCTGCCCTGAACACGAAGAATATCATGAGGAACGTGCCGAGCGTCATGATGATGCCCTGGATCGTGTCTGTCACGACTACGGCCGTGAAGCCGCCGAACGATGTGTAGATGACTACAATGCCCGCGAACAGGAGAAGTCCGGCCCAGTAAGGGAGTCCTGTAACTGTCTGGATGAGCGTCGCCCCTCCGACGAACTGCGCGACCATCTGCGTTATGAAGAACACGACGAGCGCGATGCTGCAGATGATGACGACTGCAGGCGACTTGTACCTCGCCTTGAGATAGTCAGATACGGTTACGGCGTTGATACGCCTTGATATTATGCCGAACTTTTTCCCGAGGACGCCGAGCGTGAGGAAGCTCGTGCCGATCTGGATCACAGCGATCCACGACTGCGTGAGTCCCCACTGCGAAGCCAGGCCCGGCCCGCCGAGGAACGAGCTCGCGCTCGTGTATGTGGCTATGAGCGTCATCGCGAGTACGAGGCCGCCCATCGTTCTGCCTCCTGCGAAGTAGTTCACGAGGAAGCCTTTTTTCGTGTTGCCCTTTGACTCATTTCTGCTCATCCATATACCGATGATCATGTTCGCTGCCATGTAAACGATGAGTATGGAAAAAATGACGATCTGTGTTTTATTCATGGATGTCATCTCCTTCCTCAGGATCATCGTTGAGATCGAAATCAACAAAGACTTTTTTCAGCAAAATGATGACGCCGACAACGCCCACGACGAAAAGTCCGGGCACGCTGAGGACCCACCAGAGCGGGAGCCCCAGGATCTTTATGTCGGTGTGGCCTGACAGCCCGTAGCCGAAGCCGACGTGCCAGGCGACGCAGATCAGGAAGAGGATGATCGTGGCTTTTGCTTCCTTCTTGATCTGCCTGTTTTTCTCTTCACGAGACATTTTCTGCATAACAACCTCCGATTGTCCGGTCTGCACCGGAAAACAAAAATCCGGCCGCCCTTATGGACGTGCCGGATGGATAGTCTGCCGATAGTAACATGAACCGCGGGACAGGCGTTTTTCTGATCATGCTCCTTCCCCGGATGCATGTGCCGCCTCTCCTTACAGTCATTTTGATTTGACTTTGCAAATGGTATAGTTTCCTTCGGAATACCGTCCATCGCCATTTACTGTAGCACCCGGGGCGGATTTTGTAAATATGAAATGGGCCCCGATCGTGAAAAAAATCA
>JBJETC010000157.1:0-2423 GCA_051883115.1 Anaerovoracaceae bacterium | reverse complement strand
ATCTTTTACCGTGCCCGGTCTGCCAAGGAACTGCGCCGGCGTAAAGCCGTATTCCTTGAGCTTGTCCGAGACCTTCGCATGATCACTGTCGATCGATATCACGCTGACATAGATCATGTCCTTATCTCTGTTTACCTCTGTCACAGAGGCTGAGACACCTTCGGCGTCTATCGCCTCTTTCATGGACCCCATGTCTGTCGACGAAGGAACTACCCCTGCATCTATGAACGTACGCTCCGTTCGCGATACGTCGAGCGGGAGGTCATATCTCTCCCACGGCGTCATCGACGCGATGTCGGAATTGTTCCTGTTCAGCCTGTCATTCAGCGAGTGGATCTTTTCACCCAAGTCCGAGATCTCAGCGACTTTGCCGCTTATCTCTTCCCTCCTCGCCATGACCTTGCGGAAATCAGACTTTTTAACAGCTCTCCTTGTAAAAATCAACGGCTCTTTAGCAGTGCCGTACTCCTTGATGAGTTCGACCGCCTGCTCGACGCCGTTGATCTCCGATTCAAGCGCAGCCGCGGCTTCTTCGTCGCCGTCCGGCTTTGCGAGATTTTTCCATTCATCATCGTCGAGCATAGATGTCTGATCCGTTATCTCGACCATTCCAAGGTCCATGAGTTTTGGCAGAAGTCTCTCTTTTTCTGATTTGAGGCCGATCACGGCCAGCTTCTCCATACTAACTATTGACACTTGGTTTCACGATCCTTTCCACGATCATGTCCACAGCGGCTTCCATGGATCTCTCCGCGGCCGCTTCCATGTCGCTGCATTTCTGATCAATGCCTTTCATATACTCGGCGTACTCGGCGTCAGCGTCTTTCCCGCCTTCGTCGATGAGGCCTCTGTATATGCCGGCTGCCTTATCCTCAGCTTCAGAGATGATCCTCTGAGCATCAGCGTCGGCGTCGCTCAGCTCCTTCCTTGAGGAAGCTCTGGCGTCTTTCACCATCTTGTCCGCGTTCTGCTCTGTCTCTCTGATCTGACTCAATTCTTCAGCGAACAAAATTTCACCCCCTTCGTAAAAACGCGATAATCGAAACATTTCGCGTTTTTATTATATAAAATTCGATGTTTCAATGCAACACAGTGTATTTCTTTTGAAACATAAAGAACAATTTTGTACCTGAAACAAAAAGACCGGCTCCCGCCAGTCTTTTGCACCATCGCGCCCGTTTTTCCCCATCGGTTTTTTTGTGTCGAAAAAACATTTTCTTAAGAAAAACTTTATATATTGGACGCAAATTTTTCCAGTTTCTTCAATCTGTTGTTGATCCCGGACTTCTTGAGCTTCGGCTCCGACATGTCGCCGAGCTGCTGCAGGCTCGCCTCCGGGTGCTCCAGCCTGAGCTCGGCCGTCTCCCTCAGCTTCTCCGGGAGATCGCCCATCCTGCCCGCGTCTGCTATCTTCCTGATAGCCGTGAGCTGGCGCTCGGAAGCATCTATGATCCTGTCAGTGTTCGCCGTGTCGCAGTTCGTGATCCTCACAGCGTCACCGACCATCTCGCGCCTTATCCTCGAATTCTCGAACTTCAAAACCTGAGAGTCCGCCCCGATCAACGCGAGCACGCGGCTTATGTGCTCGGAATTCTTTACATACGTGACGAACCTCCCGCGGCGCTCCGTCACACCCGCGATGATGCCGAAACTCCCGAGGAGCTTCCTTATGTCATCAGCCAGGACCATCCTCTGCGCCACGAACTCGAGGTGATAGCTCCTCGCCGGATCGCTCACCGATCCCGCGCCCATGAAGAGACCTCTGAGATAAGCCTTCCTGTCGCATTTTTTCCTCGTCACATCGCTGTAGATACCGCTCGTCAGGTAATTGCTCCCCTCCTTGACCATGAGTATGCCCGTCTCCCTGAGTATGGACTCACTGTTGTTGTCGCTCGTTATGACGATGCTGTACTGATGGCCCTTCCTGAGCGGTGAATTTTCCTCCATGACGGCTATATCAGCCTTCGTGTGAAAATATTCCTTTATGAGTTTTACGTAATGCCTCGCTGTCGCGGGACTGTCCGTCGTTACCATTATGTCAAAATGACCGCCGCCGGCGAGCCTGAGGCTCCCCGCGACCCTGAGAAAACCGGCGATCTCCGCCAGCTGGCAGCATTTTTTCTCAGGCTCTATACCCGATAACTCTTTCTTTGTTTCTGAAGAAAAAGACATTATTTACCTTTCCTGAGTCTCACGTCTGATGCCTACCTGTTCAGCGACCTGTGCTCCAGACTGACTCTGTATCCCTCTGATTTGAATATGTCCGCCATCCTGTTCGCCATGGATACCGACCTGTGCTGGCCGCCCGTGCAGCCGAAGCCGATGTTGAGATGATATTTGCCCTCCTTTTGATAAAACGGGATCAGGTCGTTTATCATCCTGTCCAGCTCGTCGATGAACTTCTTCGTTATCTCCTGCTTCAT
>JBJETC010000156.1:0-2424 GCA_051883115.1 Anaerovoracaceae bacterium | reverse complement strand
GTGTACTCATCGTCGCTGTCTGCGGCAAGTACCTCATGGCTGTTTTTTCGATAATAGTCATAGACCTTCGAGACAACGATCCTGTTCCCCCAGGCCATGAATTTCGAAGGGTCTTCGAGGCTCCCCAGAGACTTCGCGATCTGGATATACGCCTCGCTCAGGGCCTCCTCTGCGGCGTCATTCGCACCGCCGCTGTGGCTGCAGGCCGTCCTGTAGAACTTATCTTTCGTAAGTTCGTATATGGAGGTAAAAGCCTCCGCGTCGCCGTCACGGTAACGTTTTACATAATCCTCAAGTTCCATCTGAATGATCTCCCTGCGATCTCCCATGATCTTACCATGGTTCCTCTATGACCTGTATATGACCTTCCTGAAAACACTCAGGCCCGCTGCCGCGCTCAGCATATGTGCCTCTTTGCCTGCTCCGGTATGTCGATGTGGCAGACCCGGCTGCGGCCGTTTACACCGAGCATCTTAAAGATCTGAAAAAGCGCGTCATCGTCTCCGTCCAGAAAGCGCCGGAGTATATCCGATAATGTGTTACTCATAGTTATACTCCTCTTTATTGAAAAATATTACTGTTAAGCAAATTTATGCTTATTTTCTTAAACTTGATTATATCATATAAACTATTTTCAATATGAATCCATCAAAACATAAGTGAACCCCCTCTCCTGGCAAACGGCCCACACGTGCCCCCGGTTATTACTCCCGGCTTACATATATAAGACGCGGTAAGTGAGGGTCAGGTTCATTTTTTTCGAAAAAATATCTATCCGGATCAGCAAACAAAGTTTGCAAAATAAACATGCATAATTTAACATTTACTTAGCTGATAAAGAAACAAATCGGATTTTTTACCAAAGGGAAAAACAATGGCGAAGAAAAAAGCGGCACGAAACAAGACAATAGACATATCCGTTGAAGAAGGGCGCGAGTACCTTGAGCGCTGCATCGAAGTAACCGGGCAGATGAGCCTGAGCGGCGTCCTCGACAGGACGATAAAAGGCGACTGCCTCCGGGTCATGCCTCTCCTGCCTGAAAATTCAATAGATCTCCTGATCGCGGACCCGCCGTACAACATAGACAAGGATTTTCACGGGCGGAAATTCAGGAAAACGTCCGACGAATCGTACATCGATTACACGGAGACATGGGTGGAAAAAGTCATCCCGCTGCTCAAGCCGGACGCGACCATCTACGTCTGCTGCGACTGGAAATCAAGCTCCGCCATCGAAACAGTCCTGAAAAAGTATTTCATCGTGCAAAACAGGATCACGTGGCAGAGGGAAAAAGGCCGCGGCGCGCTTACAAACTGGAAAAACGGGATGGAAGACATCTGGTTCGCCACGAACTCGAAGAACTACACTTTTAACGTAGAAGATGTGAAAATCCGCCGCAGGGTGATCGCCCCTTACAAGGTCAACGGCAAGCCGAAGGACTGGGAAGAGACCGAGAACGGGAATTTTCGAAACACCTACCCGTCAAATTTCTGGGACGACATTTCGATCCCGTACTGGTCCATGCCGGAAAACACCGCGCACCCTACCCAGAAATCGGAAAAGCTGCTCGCGAAGCTGATCCTCGCCAGTTCCAACCCCGGCGACGTCGTGCTCGATCCTTTTGTCGGGTCCGGCTCGACATCAGTGACCGCGAAAAAGCTCGGCAGGCATTACATCGGCATCGAGCAGAACGAGCAATACTGCGTCTGGGCGGAAAAGCGCCTGGAAATGGCCGACACCGACAGCACGATCCAGGGCTACGCCGACGGCGTTTTCTGGGAAAGGAACACCGCCGCGCTGCAGAAAAAGTCCGCCGCCGCGCAGGCAGCGCCGGATGAGGCAGCCTCGCAGGAAACCGCAACCGCACTGCAGGACCCGGCCTCGCAGGAGCCGGAGCAAAAGGACCCGGCCTCGCCGGAACCATCAGAATCAAAATAGTAAATCTAAAAAGTCAGAGAAAAATGTATGATCAAAACGCGATCGACCGGCTCGTCGAATATATAAGAAGCCTTGACGGCATAGGCGACAAGGAAAAGCTGTCCGCCCTCGTGAAGGAAGAATTCCACCTGGCGCAGGACAGAAAGGTCTTTTACTGCCCCGATTTCGCCGTCAGGTTCAGCAAATCTAAGGGAAAAAGAATGGGCAACACCGTTTTGTCCCTGTCTGCGCTTAAAAAGTACGACGACGCTCCTTTTATCGTCTGCATCGTGACGCCTTCCCGCAACTATTTGATGCTGGCAAACTCGACTTTTCTGAAAAAAATAAGCCACTCCTCGCAGGACCTGCGCGTCGACAACATCCGCGGCAGCTTCAACGGGGGCGACATCATGGCGGAGTTCGATTCGCTGGAGAACAGTCCGGAAAATTTCCGGCGTCTTTTCGCGTACCACGAAGGAAGTGCATTCTTTATAATTACAGTTATA
>JBJETC010000155.1:0-2428 GCA_051883115.1 Anaerovoracaceae bacterium | reverse complement strand
AAGGACGGCTTCCTGACAGATATCAGGATCGGGAAAAACAATCCTGCCGATTCCGTTTTTTCCACGAACACATACGTCATGGAAAGGGAATACCTCATCGACGTGCTGAAGAAGACGGCGTCGCAGCACAAGACGAGCTTCAGGATGGATGTCATAGCGCCTGCCATTAAGAACGGGAAGGTCGCGGCATATGTCGATGACGAGACGATACTCTTCATGGATAATTTGACAGGATACCTCAAATCCAACATAGCTCTGCACGATAATGACATAAGGACGGAGATATTCGCTAACAAGGACAAGCCTGTAATAACGAAGGTAAAGGACAGTGCGCCTGCGGAGTACGGGCCTTGCGCGGATGTCACGAATTCGCTCATAGCGGACGGATCGCGCATAGAAGGAAAAGTCGTGAATTCCATCGTTTTCAGGGGCGTACATATCAAGAAAGGCGCTGTCATAGAAAACTCAGTGATCATGCAGGATTCGACCGTCGGGGAAAACGCGGAGCTCAACTACGCGATACTCGACAAGAACGTGATCATAAACGACAGCAGGAAGCTGTCGGGATACATCACGCATCCATTCTTTGTCGGGAGGGATGAAGTGATCTAAGGAGAAAATGATTCTCAAGGGGAAAGGATATTTTGACTGAAGCAGATATAATTTTTGACTCAGAAGACGAACAGTTCAAAAAGCCCTTCGGGGCAGTAGTGTCGGGCACGATGATGGAGTTCCATCTGCTCGTGTCCAGAAAATTCAACTCATCCGGCGCATGCGTCAGAGTGAAGTACGATAACCACACGGAGGTGGCTGAGTACGGCATGCTGTCGGAGGAAACAGCGGCCGAGACGGACGACTACATCGATTTTTCAGTGAGGTTCCCGATATACGACAGGGGGCTTTACTGGTACAGTTTTGAAGTATATACGCCGGGCGGTACGGTAACGGTAGGGAAAGGCGCCGACGGCAGGGCCGTCATAGTCCATGAGGGCGAGGAACTCATAAGCTGGCAGCAGACCGTGTACAGGCGCGATCACAAAGTGCCTGAATGGCTCGAAGGCGGCGTCATCTACCATATATTCGTGGACAGATTTTTCCACAGCGGCCCGAAGGTCGAGCTTGAAGGAAAGATCACGCGCGATGACTGGGGCGGTATGCCGAATTACAAGCCGGATAACGGCATCGTCAGGAACAACGATTTCTTCGGCGGCAACCTGAACGGCATACGCGAGAAACTCCCGTACCTGAAAAGCCTCGGCGTTACATGCCTTTACCTCAGCCCTATCTTCGAGGCGTATTCGAACCACAAGTACGACACGTCCGACTACACGAAGATAGACCCGATGTTCGGGACGGAGGACGACTTCAGGGCATTGTGCCGCGAAGCAGGCGATATGGGGATAAAAATAATCCTCGACGGCGTTTTTTCCCACACGGGATCGGACTCGATATATTTCGACAAAGACCACCGCTACGGCGGAGGCGCCTACGGCAACCCTGACTCAAAGTACAGGAGCTGGTACTATTTCGGCCAGAACGAACGGTACGAGACATGGTGGGGCATCGACACACTCCCGAGGATTAACAAGCACAATGAGAGCTACCGCGAGTTCATATGCGGTAAGGACGGCATCGCCAGGAAGTGGCTGCGCGAAGGGGCTTCGGGCTGGAGGCTAGATGTCGCCGATGAACTCCCTAACGATTTCCTCGTTTCTTTCGTCAACGCCGTCAAGGATGAAAAGGAAGACGCTGCTGTCATAGGTGAAGTCTGGGAAGACGGCTCGAACAAGATCGCGTACGATGAGCGCAAGAATTATTTCCAGGGCGACAAACTCGACTCGGTCATGAATTATCCCCTCATGAACGCGATAATATCATTTGTCAGGAACGGCGATGCGCCGGGCATAGGGCGGACTATGGACACCATACTCGAAAATTATCCGCGCGATGTCGTGAACTGCCTGATGAATATACTCGGCACTCATGATACAATGAGAATAATGACCGCTCTGGCAGGCAGGGATCTCGGATATGACCCGTCACGCGACGAACAGGCTTCGGTGCGCATGACACCTGATGAATGGGAAAAAGGCGTGCGCATGCTGAAGATCGCTTCTGTGCTGCAGATGACGCTGCCGGGCGTGCCTTGCATCTACTACGGCGACGAGGCCGGGATGGAAGGGTATAAGGACCCGTTCAACAGGCAGTGCTACCCTTGGGGTCACGAGAACAGGGAACTGCAGGAGTGGTACAGGAAAATAATCGCTTTCAGGCGCGCGAGACCTGTTTACCGTGACGGAGAGTACAGAACTGTCGCCGCGATAGACGGGCTTTACGCTTTTGAGCGCTTCAGGCGCGATGAAAAAGGACGCGCGACGGAGAGCGTGATCACCGCTGCTAACTGCGGCGAAAAAGAAGAAGTAATCAT
>JBJETC010000154.1:0-13712 GCA_051883115.1 Anaerovoracaceae bacterium | reverse complement strand
AAGGAAACCTGGATCAACGAAGAGATCCGTGCAAAAGAACTTCGTGTAATAGATGAAGATGGCAGTATGGCAGGTATCATGAGTCTTGATGATGCTCTGGCGCTTGCGGAAAAGCGCGGCCTTGATCTTGTTGAGATCTCGTCGAACGCGAAGCCGCCTGTAGCGAAGGTACTTGATTACGGTAAATATCGTTACGAGATTCAGAAGCGTGAGAAAGATGCCAAAAAGAAGCATCACAACATGCAGGTGAAGGAAATCAGGCTCAGCACATTTATCGAGGACCACGACCTTCAGGTCAAGGCGAAGATCGCCGAGAAATTCCTCAAGGGCGGCGATAAGGTAAAGGTAAGTCTCAGGTTCCGCGGACGCGAGATGAGCTACGTGGACAGGGGCAGGGAAGTCATGAAGGCTTTCGCCGACGCGTGCTCCGAATTCGGTACGCAGGAGAAAAAGACATCGCTCGAAGGCAGAAACCTGTCGATGTTCCTCGTTCCAAAGCAGCCGGAAAAACCTGCAAAGCAGAAAGCTAAGAAGCCGGCATCCAAAGACGGTGCAGATAATAAGGCAGAGGAAAACTAAAGCCAGCAAGTGATAAGTTGTCACATGATATATATTTCGAATACAGGAGGAGATCGAAATGGCAAAGAATAAGATGAAATCTCATAGAGGTGCCTGCAAGAGACTCAAGGTCACAGGTTCAGGCAAGATCCAGAGACATAAGGCATATAAGAGCCACATTCTCACAAAGAAGACTCAGAAGAGAAAAAGAGGTCTTCGCAAGTCAACAGTTCTGACAAGCGCAGATCAGAAGAGAATGCTCAGATCAATGGCAAAGTAGTAACGGGAGGTAATTCAGAATGGCGAGAGTTAAGAAGGGCGTTACCGCCCGCAGAAGACATAAGAAGATCTTAAAGATGGCAAAGGGATATTACGGACAGAAGAGCAAGAACTTCCGTGCCGCAAACCCTGCAGTCATGAGAGCGCTCAGCTCTGCTTACGCAGGCCGCAAGCTCAAGAAGAGAGAGTACAGAAAGCTCTGGATCGCAAGGATCAATGCCGGAGCAAGAGCTAACGGAATCAGCTACAGCAGACTGATCGACGGACTCAAGAAGAACGGCGTTGACATCAACAGGAAGATGCTTTCAGAGATGGCTATCCACGACGCTGAGGGATTCGCTGAACTCTGCAGGATGGCAGGAGCAGCAAAATAAGCCTCGGGCCTTACAAATTCCAATATTAAGTCTATTGACAAATGACATCGGCAGTCCTTCGGGTTGCCGATGTTTTGTTATGGTAGTAAAATCTTAGTATATGCTGTTACGGCGGCCTCGCGGCCTGTAAGCGCTGCAGAGGCGGATTTTACAGAGGTAGCAAAATGGCAGTCAAAGATCTGAAAAAACTGATAGAAACAGCTTCCGGCAGGAGGAAGGCTGACCTTGTAATAAAGAACTGCAGGGTCGTGAATGTCGATACGCACGAGATAATAAATGGTGACATAGCGGTCTCAGACGGCGTGATCGCGGGTGTCGGCGAGTACGACGGAGATGAGGAGATAGACGCGGGAGGCGCTTACGCCATGCCTGGCTTCATAGAAGGCCACGTCCACATAGAATCATCTTTCTGCACACCTGAGGAATTCAGCAGGATGGTCGTACCGCACGGCACGACGACTGCGATGGCGGACCCGCACGAGATAACGAACGTGGCCGGCCTTGAGGGATACGACTACATGAGACGCGCTGCAGACAAGGCGGCGCTCGATGTGAAGTTCATGCTCCCGTCATGCGTGCCGAGCACTCCGTTCGAGAACGCGGGCGCTGTGATAGACGCAGCTGCCATGGAAAAGCCTATGGCTGATCCCGGGACATGGGGCCTCGCGGAGTTCATGAATTCTGTCGGCGTAATAAACTGCGACGATGAGGTCCTGAAGAAAATAGAGGTAGCAAAGAAGAACGGCAAGCTCATAGACGGCCACTCACCGGGTCTCGTCGGAAAAGGCCTCGCTGCATACGCTGCGGCAGGCATCCACACGGACCACGAGTGCTCTACAGTAGAAGAGATGCAGGAAAGACTGAGGAACGGCATGTATGTACAGCTCAGACAGGGATCCGCGTGCAATGACCTCAGGAAACTCTTAAAGGGCGTGACACCTGAGAACAGCAGACACTGCCTGCTCTGCTCCGATGACCGCCAGCCTGTATCCATCTTCGAAGGAGGCGATCTCGACGATCACCTGAGGATATGCGTAGAAGAAGGCATCGACCCTGTCACCGCTGTGCAGATGGCTACGCTCAACGCGGCCGAATGCTACGGCATGAGAGACAGAGGCTCGCTCACACCGGGAAAGCGCGCTGACATAGTACTTGCAGACGACCTTAAGGATTTCAGGATCAGGAAGGTCTTCATAGAAGGAAAGCTCGCGGCGGAGGACGGGAAGTATCTACCGGAAGTCGTGAGAGAAGAAATAACTCCTGTAAAGAGCTCAGTAAAGGTGAGAGATTTCTCGGAGGACAGGCTGAAGCTCCATCTCAAGTCGAACCATGTGCGCACGATAGAAGTGCTGCCGGGCGGTGTCGTGACGGGAGAAAAAGATGTGGATGTAAAGCTCGATGACGAGGGCGATTTCGTCTTTGACGAAGATCAGGATGTCGTGAAGATCGCCGTTATCGAGAGGCATAACTACACCGGGAATGTCGCGGTCGGCCTCCTGAGCGGATACGGCCTGAAACGCGGAGCCATTGCCGTTACTGTAGCGCACGATTCGCACAATATAATCTGCGTCGGCGCGGACAGCAGCGACATGGCATGTGCCGTCGAGAACCTCATAGAGCTCGGCGGAGGTATCGTAGTAGTTAACGGCGGCAAGGTCATCGACAGTCTGCCGCTTCCTGTAGGCGGGCTCATGAGCGATCAGAGCGGCGAATGGGTAAGAGACAGGCTTGACGCCGTGCACGAGAAGGCTTTCGATTCTCTCGGCGTGAGCCGCGATGTGGAACCTGTGATGACGCTCTGCTTCATGTCGCTGCCTGTAATACCGAAACTCAAGATCACGGACATGGGACTTTTCGACGTCGACAAGTTCGGTTTCGTGAGCGTAGAGGTCTGAAAAAATGATACTGATAAAAAACGGAACGCTCATAGATCCCGCGTCGGGGATAAACGACAGGTATGACATCCTTACGGACGGAGAAAAAATAGCGGCAGTAGGCCATTTCCCGTCTCAGGATAAAAGCGGCATCATCGACCGCGTCATAGACGCCGAAGGCATGATCGTGACGCCTGGCTTTGTCGACACACACGCGCACTTCAGGGATCCTGGGCAGACATACAAGGAAGATATTTCAACGGGAGCAGCTGCCGCGGCAGCCGGCGGGTACACGACAGTCGTCACGATGGCGAACACGGTGCCGCCTGTGGATTCAGTGGAAGTGCTGAAGGAGCTCGAAGAAAGAGAAAAAGACCTGCCTGTCCATGTCAGGAACGCCGCATGCGTGACAAAAGGCATGAAAGGACAGGAACTCACCGACATGAAGGCCCTTGCCGAAGCGGGAGCAGTATGCTTCTCCGACGACGGACTTCCGATAAGAGATGAAAAACTCATGCTCGAAGCCATGCGCGAAGCAGCGGGCCTCGGCAAGGTGATAAGCCTGCACGAGGAAGATCCGGCGCTCCTTGAAGGACGCGGCGTCAACAAGGGAAAAGTCTCTGAAAAACTCGGGCTCAGGGGCGCTTCGCGAGAGTCGGAAGAGTCACTTGTGGCGCGCGACCTCGTGCTCGCGTCGTACACAGGCGCGAAGATCTGCATCCAGCACGTGAGCAGCGAAGTGAGCGTCGACCTCATAAAGCTTATGAAGCGCGAGGGCGTGAACGTCGTCGCCGAAGCCACGCCGCATCATTTTTCCCTCACAGAAGACGCAGTCCTCGAGAAGGGGACACTCGCGAAGGTGAACCCGCCGCTCAGGACGAAGCAGGACAGGTATTCAGTCATCTACGGCCTGCAGAACGATGTGCTCGACATGATCGCAACAGACCACGCGCCCCACAGCGATGAGGACAAGGCGAGACCGTTCGGGGAAGCGCCGAGCGGCATGATCGGCCTTGAGACATCATTTGCCCTCGGAGTTACGTGCCTCGTGCGCGAGGGACTCCTGCCTCTTAAAGACCTCGTCAGGAAAATGACATCCGGACCTGCCGGGGCTTACGGCCTCGACGCCGGATATATAAAGGAAGGCGGCCCTGCTGACATAACGATATCGGACCCGAACGAGAAATGGACGGTCACGAAGGAAGGATTCCATTCGAAATCATCGAATTCTCCTTTTATCGGCATGGAATTATACGGCAGGGTGAAATACACTATCTGCGCAGGCAGTATCGTTTACGAAGATGAAAATATGTCCGGGAGGAGCCAGGAATGAGACTTGACGGAAAAACAGTGATAATAGGCGTGAGCGGCGGCATAGCGGCTTACAAGACGGCATACCTCGTGAGCCACCTCAGGCAGAAGGGCGCTGACGTGAACGTCATCATGACGGAGAACGCTGTAAAATTCATAAGCCCTCTGACGTTCGAGACTCTCAGCGGGAACAGGTGCTCAGTCGACACGTTCGACAGGAATTTCAGGTATGACGTCGAGCACGTATCACTCGCGAAAAAAGCTGATCTTTTCATGGTCGCGCCTGCTACGGCTGATGTCATAGCGAAACTCGCGAACGGCCTTGCGGACGACATGCTCACGACGACATTCCTCGCATGCACCTGCCCGAAATACGTCGTTCCGGCTATGAACACGCATATGTTCGAGAACCCGGTAACGCAGGATAATATAAAGAAACTCAAGCATTACGGCATACATGTGATCGACCCTTCATCGGGGTATCTCGCGTGCGGCGACACGGGCGCCGGCAAGATGCCTGAGCCTGAGGTGCTTGAGAAATACGTTGAGAACAGGATAGGAAGAGATCACTCGCAGATGGCCGGGAAGCGTGTCATCGTGACAGCGGGCGCGACGTCTGAGAGCATCGACCCGGTGAGATACATAACGAACCACTCCACGGGCAAGATGGGTTTTGCCATAGCGAAGGACTGCGCCGCGAGGGGAGCGGATGTTTACCTCGTAAAAGGCCACACGGAGGCTGATGTCCCGCTTTTCTGCCACGTCATAGAAGCTGAAAGCGCAGCTGACATGTACAGGGAGGTCATGGAAAGAGCTTCATCCGCCGACTATTTCTTTATGGCGGCTGCTGTCGCGGACTACACTCCGAAGGAATGCGCCGATGAGAAGATAAAGAAAAAGAGCGGCGGCATGGACCTCGAGCTCGTCAGGACGAAGGACATACTCGCTTCTGTCGGGGCTGAGAAAAAGGAAGGCCAGTTCATCTGCGGCTTCTCGATGGAGACGGAGTCTCTCATAGAGAATTCGAGGAAGAAACTCGAGGCGAAGCACTGCGACATGATCGCGGCGAACGACCTCAGGACAGAGGGAGCGGGCTTCGGGACAGACACGAATGTCATGACTCTCATAACGGCAGGCGGAGAGAGAAAGCTAAATCTCATGTCAAAAGAGGAAGCCGCGAAAGACATAGTCGACGCAGCGCTCGCGATGACATCCGGAGAAGAGTAATTTTTATCATAACATTTTTCAAAAATCTATAAGTTAAATTTCAGCGTGGATACTGTCAAATACACTGTATATTGACGGTTTTCACGCTTTTTGCTTCACTTTTAGACAACAGGGGCGAAATGTAGATTTCATTTTAGATATAAAAAGATATAATAGCGATAACAAAAGATAGAAAAGTATTGCGATATCCCCGGAGGCAAGACTCCGGTATGGGGAAAGGAACGGAGAATAAATGAGTGATTTATCACATAAGGTCGGCAGAGCGGCAGTATCAAAGGCATTTGATGTTGCTTACGCAAAAGTCCAGAAAAACAGAAAGGATGCCATCCTGAGCCTGTATCAGGTCATCAGAAAATACATCGACAACCTCGACATGGGTGTTGACATGGACAAGTACCAGGCTCTTCTCGAAGACGATAACAGCGCCCTTTCGAAGTACATCAACAGGATCATCGACAACACGAACAAGAACGTGCTCAAGACATTCGTACTCAACTTCCTCTATGAAGCTATGTACTGCGGCACGAAGAAGATGCACGAGTCAAGAGCAAAATACAACTGCAATGTACCATGGCTCATCCTCATGGACCCTACGAGCGCATGCAACCTTCACTGCACAGGATGCTGGGCCGCTGAATACGGAAACAAACTGAACCTCAGCATAGAAGAGATGAACAATGTCATCCAGCAGGGCAAGGAACTCGGTATCTACTATTACATGTACACAGGCGGAGAACCGCTCGTACGCAAGAAGGACCTCATCACGCTCGCTGAGATGAACCCTGACTGCGCTTTCGTGGCATTCACGAACGGAACTCTCGTTGACGAACAGTTCTGCGAGGATCTCGTAAGAGTCGGCAACCTTTACCTCGCTATCAGCCTTGAGGGATTCGAAATGACGAACGACTCAAGAAGAGGAGAGGGAGACTTCGACAAGGTAATGCACGCCATGGATCTTCTCAAGAGCCACGGATGCCTGTTCGGAACATCTATCGCCTACACGAGAGCAAACTGCGAGACAGTTACATCTGATGAGTTCGTAAACATGGAGATCGAAAAAGGAGCTCAGTTCACGATGTACTTCCACCTCATGCCGGTCGGGAACGACGCTTCCCCGGACCTCATGCCTACTATGGAGCAGAGGCTCTACATGATCGACAGGGTGAGAAAGATCAGGAACATGACAGACGGAAACGGATTCTTCTGCTTCGACTTCCAGAACGACGGACCGTACGTCGGAGGATGCATCGCCGGCGGAAGGAACTACTTCCATATCAATGCAGCCGGAGACGCGGAGCCATGCGTATTCATCCACTACTCGAACACGAACATCAGGAAGAACACACTGCTTGAGATCCTGCAGTCGCCGCTCTTCATGGCTTACCACAACAACCAGCCGTTCAACAACAACATGTACAAGCCATGCCCGATGCTCGAGAACCCTGAGATCCTTCCGAAACTCGTCAAGGAGACAGGCGCGAAGAGCACAGACCTCCAGTCGCCTGAGACACCTGAGCATCTCTGCGCTAAGTGCCAGGCATACGCTAAGGAATGGTCTCCGATCGCTGAAAAAGTCTGGAGCGAGGATCCGCACAGCATGAAGAAGGCTGAAGGCGTTCACCAGGCAGAAAAGGAAACGAGGGCAGAGGCGGCTGAGTGATCGCGCGGCAGAGACCGTGCGGCTCATATAAGCTGCAGTAAATTTAAGATATGAAAAACAACAGGGAAAAAATAATCAGGCAGATGACACTTACGTCCGCTTTGATCTGTTACGTGGTCTGCGCGTTTGCCGTGCGGGCTGCGGTATCCTGGGGAGCCGGCAGGATCGCCGGCTCTTTTGCTATGTCAGCGGATATGAAGATCTGGGCGAATATCATAGCGGACTTGATAACGATCGCGGTCTGCGCTTTCATGTTCGCGAGGTCGGGGATGCTTAAGCTCCGCGGCTTCGGGACTTCGGGCGCGAGGCCTGTCATGGGCGGCGACTCCGTGGACAGCCCGGGATATGTGAGCGGGCGCGAGGGGCTCATGGCAGTGCTTGCCGTGTTCCTCGTGATGGACCTGAGTTCGGTAGTTACGGAACTTATGGCGAAGTTCGCGCCGGGGGCGGCGGGATCAGGCGTCTCTGAGATGATGACGGGCGGGAGCAGTGTACTCGCGTTCTTTTTCTTTATCATAGCTGCGCCTGTCGCTGAGGAGATGCTCATAAGAGGCGTTTTATACAATGGCATCAGGAATGCCGCGGGCTGGAAGGCGGCCGTCGTATTTTCGGCGCTCCTCTGGGCGCTCATGCATATGGATCTGAGGCAGGGCGCTGCCGCGCTCCTCATGGGACTGCTGCTGGGGTTCCTTTACGAGATGTATGATTCGCTCTACCTCACGATCGCCATACACATGGTGAACAACATCATATACTTTTTCGGACTGGGTGAAGTCCTCGATAAAGGGTATAATAACGGTGTGAAAGTTTTGATCGGCGTGGCCGAAGCCGCCTGCGCAGTGTACTGCCTCTGGAGGGTGTACACGCTGCGCGGAAGAGCGGGAGAAGGCGGAGCCGGCAGGAACAGGTGATTTTATGGAATATTTTCTGAGTCATATATGGTACATAGCAGGCGCGGGTCTCGTAATAGGAGCGATCGCGGTCATCGCGGCGCTCGTCGGGGCGAAGAACAATGAAGAGGCCTCGAAGAAGGACAGCATGGAGCGCCGTTATAATATGGGCTGCAAAGGCTGCGCGATCTCGGGCATGTGTTTCGGGCTGAACAGCAATGAGAAAACGCCTGACCCGGAGACTATAAGGAAAGTCATAGAGGCTGAGAAAAACAATAAGGAATGCAGGATCGTCCAGATGCAGCAGAAAGAAGGGGAAAGCGGTCTCGGGACCGGTACGGACTGAGGGCTCTTCTGCTCCGGACGTACCGCGGCGCGGGCCTCTATATACACGGACTTAATGACATGGCTGAAATTTTTTCAGTCATGTTTTTTATTTTGCACTAAGTACGATTGAATTTAGCGATTTATCGTGATAAACTAAAAAAGCGAATTCAAATATTTATGCAGAAACACCAAAAGTCGGAAGGGGATTTATGAAAATAGACAGAAACAGGATGAGCGAAGAAGAGAATGCCATGATCCAGCTTCACTCTCTGTACAGGAAATACGGCTACTCGAGATACAAAATGGGGAAATTCGAGGAGTACGAACTGTATTTGAAAAACAAGGATTTCATCTCGTCGGACAGCATCGTCGCGTTCAGTGACGGCACGGGGAGGCTCATGGCGCTGAAGCCTGACCTCACGCTCTCCATCGTGAAGAACTACAGGTATCAGCCGGGATACGTCGAGAAGATCTTTTACAGCGAGAACATCTACAGGGCCGCAAAGGGCTCGGGCCAGCAGCGCGAGATCATGCAGACGGGTCTTGAGTGCCTCGGCGATATCGACATGTACCAGGTCGCGGAAACAGCGGGGCTCGCTTCGTGCAGTCTCGATAAGATCAGCAGGGATCACATACTCGAGATCTCGCATATGGGTGTCATACTCGACGTAATTAAGCAGGCTGATGAAAAAACGCAGGCTGATCTCGTAAAGGCTCTCGGCCAGAAGAACATAGCGGCTGTCAGGAAGATTTGCGAACGCGAGCAGCTGCCGGCCGATGTGGCGGAGAACATGGAGATACTCACGAGCACGTACGGTCCCGGCCGCAAGGTGCTGAAAAAACTCGAGAGCATGGAGCTCGGAGAGGAGGGCATGAAGGCCGTGGATGAGCTGAGGACGATCATGGACATCCTTAAGGCGGACGGGCTCGATAAGAAAGTCAGGATTGATTTTTCCATCGTAAATGACATGAACTACTACAGCGGCGTACTTTTCAAGGGTTTCGTAAAAGGCGTGCCGAAGAGCGTGCTTTCGGGCGGGCAGTACGACAGGCTGATGAAGCGCATGGGTAAAAAAGGCGGTGCCATCGGTTTTGCCGTATACCTCGATACGCTGGAGCTCATACTCAACGGACAGGACGATTACGACGTCAGCGCCGTTCTGCTCTATGACGGGAACGACGACCCTGAGGATGTCGCGGAGGCTGCGAGGAAGATCTCGGCGAAGCAGGATGTCCTCATAGAAAAGGCTGTGCCTGACAAGCTCAGGTTCAGGGAACTGTACAAGATGAAGAATGGTGAGGCGGAAAAGATTGGATAACTGGATAAATGTAGCGCTCCCGAAGGGCAGGCTCGGCAACAGCGTCTATGACATGCTGAAACGCGCGGGCTACGAGTGCCCCGAGATGGAGGAAGACAACAGGAAGCTCATTTTTGCGAATGAAGAAAAGAAGATCAGGTATTTCCAGGTGAAGCCGTCTGATGTGACGATATACGTGGAGAGAGGGGCCGCGGACATCGGGATCGCAGGCAGGGACATAATCCTGGAGAACAGCCCTGATGTGTACGAACTCCTCGATCTGGAGATCGGGAAGTGCAGGATGGCCGAGGCCGCTCCTAAGGGCTGGCGTGAGGACCTCGGGAGGACGCTGAGAGTGGCGACGAAGTTCCCGAACATCACGCGCGACTATTTTAACAGCGAGAGCCGCGACATAGATATCATAAAGCTCCACGGCTCCATAGAGCTCGCGCCGATAGTCGGCCTGTCAGACGTGATAGTCGACATAGTCGAGACGGGGACGACGCTTAAGGAGAACAAACTCGAGGTCATAAACACGATAGTAGACATAAGCGCGAGACTCATAGCGAACAAGGCTTCGTTCCAGTTCAAGACGCAGGAGATTGAGGCCATAAGGGACGCGCTTGGGAAAGAGGTGTCCGGGAAGAAATGAGCAGATTTTTAGATAAAAAATACAGGGGTTTCAAGGAGTATACGCCGGGAGAACAGCCTAAGGCCGGCAGGTTCATAAAGCTGAACACGAACGAGTCGCCTTATCCGCCGGGACCGGAGACAGTGAGCGCCGCAGCGGATCCTGATCTCATAAGGAGCCTGAGGCTCTACCCCGATCCGGAACTTAAGGCGCTGAAAGCGCAGATAGCCGAAAACTACGGCGTCGAGCCGGAAAACGTGTTCTGCGCGAACGGGTCTGACGATATACTCTATCTTTCATTCATGGCTTTCGGTGAGGACGGTTTCGTCTTCCCTGACATAACATACGGTTTTTACAGCGTTTTCGCGGATTTTCTCGGGAAAGAGTACGAAACGCCGGCGCTGAGAGACGATTTTTCCATAGACCCGGCTGATTATACAGGGGCCGGAAGGATGGTCGTCATAGCAGATCCGAACGCGCCGACAGGACTCGACATGGGGGAGGAAGCGATAAGGAGCATAGCGGGGAGCACGGACCACGCGGTGCTCATAGACCAGGCATACGTCGATTTCGGCGGGACGAGCTATGTGCCTCTCATACGCGAATTCGACAATGTGATCATCTGCCAGACGTTCTCGAAGTCGAGGAGCCTCGCGGGCGCGAGACTCGGTTTCGCTATCGCCCCAGCTGACATCGTCAGGGATCTCGAGAAACTCAAGTACTCCACGAACCCGTACAGTGTAAACGCTGTGACGCTTGCCGCGGGAACGGCGGCGCTCAGGGAAGACGCGTATTACAGGGAAAACTGCAGGCGTATCATGGAGACGAGGGAGTGGACGACGGCCCGCCTGAGGGAGCTCGGCTTCCATGTACTGGATTCCAAAACAAATTTTGTTTTTGCTGAAAGCCCGGAAATCGCCGGAAGCAAGCTGTATGAGGAGTTAAAGGCCCGCGGCATACTCGTGAGACACTTTGACAACGAGAGGATAAGTAATTACAATAGAATAACTATTGGGAAAAAAGAAGATATGGCTGTGCTGATCGATACAGTCACTGAGATCCTCGGTAAGGAGGCGGCGGAATGAGAGAGTCTGAGATAAAAAGGAAAACAGCTGAGACTGACATATCGCTCGTCCTCGGCCTTGATGAAAGAGGTGGCTGCTCTGTTGACACAGGCTGCGGGTTCATGAACCACATGCTTGAGCTTTTCGCGAAACACGGAGGTTTCAGGCTCGAGCTGAGTTGTAAGGGCGATACTGACGTCGATTACCACCACACGGTGGAGGATATCGGGATCGCGCTCGGCGATGCGTTCGATGAATGCCTTGGCAGCAGGGCCGGTATCAGGAGATACGCCGATATCATACTCCCGATGGATGAGACACTGATGCTGTGCGCTGTCGATATTTCAGGGCGCGCGTGTCTCGGATACGATGTTGTGATGCCTCAGGCGAAAGTCGGGGATCTCGACACGGAGCTCATAAAGGAATTTTTCCTCGGCTTCGTGAGACATTCGGGGATCACGCTGCACTTCAAGGAGTTCGCCGGAGAAAACACACACCATATCATTGAAGCGATGTTCAAGGCATTCGGACGCGTGATGGCTGAAGCTGTCTCGATAGACAAGAGCCGCACGGGCGAGATACCGTCGACGAAAGGACTTTTGTGATGATAAGGATCGTTGATTACGGAGTAGGGAATATTTTTTCCCTGTACAGTTCTTTCGCCATGATCGGTCAGGAGGCGGAGCTCACAGCTGATCCGGAGAAGATCAGGACTGCCGACCGTGTCGTCCTCCCGGGCGTAGGCGCTTTTGCCGACGCTGCCGAAAAACTTGAAAGATCCGGACTCGGCGATGCGCTGAGACAGGCCGCGGAAGCGGGCAGGCCGGTCATGGGCATATGCCTAGGCATGCAGCTCCTGTTCGACGAAAGCCTGGAGTTCGGAAGTCACGAAGGGCTCGGCCTCATACACGGAAAGGTCGTGCCGATGAGGGGTTATATCCCTGATGAACTGAAGATACCTCATATCGGCTGGAACTCCCTTACTTTTCCCGAAGGAAGGGACAAAAGCCGGATTTTCAGGTATATAAACGAAGGCGATCACGTTTACTTCGTGCATTCATACTTCGCGTCTGACTGCGCGGATGATACGATCGCCGTCACTGGATACGGCAGGCCAATAACGGCGGCCGTGCAGCATGACAACGTGTTCGGACTCCAGTTCCACCCTGAGAAGAGCGGAAAAACGGGGCTGAACATTCTAAAAGCTTTTTGCGAAATTTAGGGGGTTATTTATGAAAATTTTTCCGGCAATTGATCTGCGTGGCGGAGAAGTGGTTCGTCTGTTAAAAGGCGATTATAATCAGATGACAGTTTATGGCGAAAACCCTTTGGAAGTCGCTCAGGAGTTCGAAGAGGCGGGTGCGGAGTATCTGCACGTCGTTGACCTCGACGGAGCGATCGACGGCTCACAGCCGAATCTCGAAGCCATCCGCTCCATCATAGAGGGAACAGGTCTCAAGGTAGAGATCGGCGGCGGCATCAGGAACGAGGACATCATCGTCAACTATGCGAAGATGGGCGCTCTGAGAGTCATCATAGGCACCATGGCAGTCAAGGATCCTGAATTCACAGCAAGAATGATAAAGAAGCACACGAAGAGTGTTGCTGTCGGAGTCGACATCACAGGAGTAAAAGTCGCTATCGACGGCTGGACGAATGTGACGGAGACGACTGTAGATGACATGTTCCAGAGCCTTATCGACGACGGAGTGAGCACGATCATCTGCACAGACATAGGTAAGGACGGCGCGATGGAGGGCACTAACCTCGAGCTCTACAGGAAGCTCGTCAGTGATTACGGCGGATACGTCGATATCATCGCCTCAGGCGGGATCTCCAGTATGGATGACCTCGCCGCTCTCAACGAGATGGGCGTTGACGGCGCTATCATCGGCCGCGCGCTTTACACAGGAGCACTTGAGCTCTCAGAAGTGCTGGATAAATTTTCAGATTAAATAGATGATTACGAAAAGAATTATACCCTGCCTCGACGTTAAGGACGGCAGGGTCGTAAAAGGCGTCAATTTCAAGGATCTTGCCGACGTAGACTCACCGGTCTCCCTCGGAAGGTATTACAGTGACAATGGCGCCGATGAACTTGTTTTTTACGATATAACGGCATCTGCTGAAGGCCGCGGCCTTTTCACGGACATACTGAAGGAAGTCGCTTCGACGATATTCATCCCTCTCACGGTAGGAGGCGGTATCAACACAGTCGA
>JBJETC010000153.1:0-2436 GCA_051883115.1 Anaerovoracaceae bacterium | reverse complement strand
ACTCGTGACCTCCAGCGTGACAGGCTGGCATTCTAACCAACTGAACTACTTGGCCGTATTGGTGGGCGTTATAGGGCTCGAACCTATGACCTCCTGCTTGTAAGGCAGATGCTCTCCCAGCTGAGCTAAACGCCCATATAGCGGCGAGTGGAGTCGAACCACCGACCTTCCGGGTATGAACCGGACGCTCTAGCCAACTAAGCTACACCGCCATATTATCAGTGATTTCGCTTTCGCTTTGAAAATCACCGCGTGTTTAATATTACCAAAGTAATACGGTATTGTCAAGAAAAATTTACTTTCAATATGGCAATACCGCATTTTTTTATGAAAAAAAGTATTCTGACATGCCTCAGGGCCTGATATTTCACAGGTCGCAGGAGACGAGATCCTCGAACGTCTGACGTCTCACGGCAAGACGCGCTTTTCCTCCGCTGACAAGCACCATGGCCGGCCTCGTGACTCTGTTGTAGTTCGATGCCATAGAGAAGTTGTAGGCGCCTGTGCCGAGAACAGCGATGATGTCGCCGCGCTCTACGCGTGGAAGCATGATGTCTTCCTGAATGAGGTCGCCGCTCTCGCAGCACCTTCCGGCAACTGAGCATTTGAAATCGCTCGGCTCGTTCATCCTGCCCGCTGCAGCGACAGTGTAAGGCGACTGGTAAAGGGCATAGCGCGGATTGTCAGTCATACCGCCGTCTACCGTTACGTAACTCCTGTAGTCGTTTATCGTCTTTATACCGCCTGCTGTGTAGAGCGTCGTGCCGGCGTCAGCGACGATGCTCCTTCCCGGCTCCATGAGAATGGCAGGGCGCGGGAAATCGTATTCGCTGCATGTTTTATCGAGATGCTCGGAAAGTTCCTTTATATTGCCCGTGATGTCGATCTCAGGGTCGCTGTCCGTATACCTTACGGCGAAGCCGCCGCCTAGGTTCAGGACAGACGCCGTGAAGCCGTATTTTTCACGCATGTCGTTCGCGAATTTCATGAGCAGGTCTATCTGCTTCATGAAAGGATCCGGCTCGAATATCTCGGAGCCTATGTGGCTGTGGAAACCCATGAGCTCGATGTTCTTTTTTTTCAGGCATTCGCCGACGAAATCGGCCGCCTGTCCCGTATCGACAGGTACGCCGAACTGACAGTCTATCCTGCCTGTGTTTATGGCTTTCTGCGTGTGCGGGTCTATGCCGATCGTGATCCTCAAAAGCGCTTTCTGCCTGATGCCGCGCTCTCCGGCCATGCGGTCGAGTGTCTCGAGCTCGTTCAGGTTGTCTATGATGAAATATCCGACGCCGCTTTCCAGGGCAAAAGCTATGTCATCATCTGTCTTGTTGTCGCCGTGGAAATACATTTTTTCAGGCGGGAAGCCTCCTTTGAGGGCCGTGTAGATCTCGCCCGGAGAAACGCAGTCTGCCGCCATCCCTTCTTCGTCTATGATGCTGTAGATCCCCTTGAAGCACAGGGATTTGCCGGCAAAGAGGGGACGTGAAGCGCCGCCGAAGTATTTTTCCATGGCATTCACATAGGTCCTGCAGTTTTCGCGGATCTTATCCTCGTCCATGACGTAGAGAGGCGTCCCGAACTCCTTCGCGAGGTCCAGGGCATCGGCGCCGTTTATGCAGAGATGGCCTTTTTCATTGACAGTGAGATCGTCGTAAAGCATTTTTGTCCTTTCGTTAAAAAACGGCAGGGGAATTTCCGGCTCAGACATTATGTAAAAATTTCACCTGAAAGATTCCCGCCGGTAATAATATACCTGTGATAGAGTATGTGACCCGCGCGGCGCGTGGATGGCGTTCTCAGCGCGCGGATCAGAGAAGCGTCCTCGTCAGCTGCTCGCCTGAATACGGAGCGTAAAGAGCAGGAGGGATGTCGAACATCGTCATGCATCCCGTGTGGCCTGCCTGGTTCAGCTTGTAAGCTGCTCTTGCGCATGCCGCGAGCACGCTCCCTGTGAAATACGGGTTGGAATCGAGCTTAAGGCTGAATTCCATTGTGTCGCTGTACTCTCCGTCAGCGCCCGTGTGACCGCTCCTCAGAACATATCCTCCGTGAGGGAGCTCGCTGTGGTCTCTGTCCATCTCTTCCTGAGTGATGAAAGTGACAGTCGTGTCGTAATCGGAGAAATAGTTAGGCATTTCCTTTATTTCTCTTGTGATCCTGTCCTTATCGGCGCCTTCTTCTGCAACAACGTAGCATTCTCTCCTGTGCATCTGTCTCGGTGTGAGGTCAGGCGTCTCTCCGTTCCTGATCTTTTCCATCGTCTCAGGGACAGAATCAGTGTACTGCCTTGCATCTATGACACCGTCGATCCTCCTGATGGCGTCCGAGTGTCCCTGGCTCACGCCGCGTCCCCAGAACGTGTAGCTTTTTCCGTCAGGAACGACTGAGCTCATGAAGAGGCGGGCGAGGGAGAAAAGTCCCGGGTCCCAGCCT
>JBJETC010000152.1:0-13751 GCA_051883115.1 Anaerovoracaceae bacterium | reverse complement strand
GTATATCATCATCATTCCTTTCCGGCCACGCCTGGCAGCCCGCCGTCATCTGTAGATCCCGTACTTTATCTTTATCCGCTCTATTTTCTGCGTCATGCTTTCCCCGAACAGGAACACGAAAATCGCGGCTTCGAGGGCGTGCATAAAATCGTACGGCGCGCCCGTTATGTAGAGCGCTCTGAGTGTATCGAGGCTCACGGGCTTCCCGCCCGCCATGGTCGAGCTCGTGACCATGGCCGCGATATTCATTATGCCACCGTATATTATAAACGTTGTAAAAAAAGTGAACACCACCAGCGTGATCCCGTCGACCGGCAGCCTTTTCCTCTGGAAGAGGACGCCCGCGAGCAGTCCCGCCGCCCCGAAGACGTAAAGCCTCCAGCCAAAGAATGTATCGTCGCCCCTCGGCCATATGACGTAGCAGAAATACGCCAGGATCTCAGCGAACGCAATGAAGAGCACCGGTCCGACCACGACCCTGAACGATCTCGACGCCCTTGCCGCTAGCGGCGCTTCATCCTTTTTCTCAAAAGCGTTCTTCTTCAGCGTCACCTTGTTGAAACACAGCCCGGCGAGGAACCCGAGGAGCCCCCAGCAGAACATCTGCCACGGCGTCCACGCCCCCTGGCCCTGATAGAAATTGCACACGAACCTCGCCATCGCCCCCGTGAGGAACCCGGCTTCCGGCCCGAGCGCCACTCCCGAGATCACGACCATCGCCGTGCCGGCGTTCACAGGCACCGTTATGTGGAAAACTATCTGCGCGAGCACTGTAAGCGCCGTCATCATCGCGATGAGCACGATCTCCCTTGCCTTCGGCTTCCTGTGCTCGAATATCATGAAAAACGGCATCATCGTGTAAAAAAGTATGATGAAACTCACGAGCAGATACTGATGGTTCCTGTTTTTCAGCACCCACACGAGAAGCGTCAGCGGCATGAGCCCGAATATTATGACAGCCGACGCGAACGTCCGCCTGCGATGGGCTGCCTCGTACTGTGTCATGTCATATTTCTGGTACAAAGTTCAACAGCCTCCCTGTACGTCACCGCGTCCGGGAACCAGTCCCTGACGATCTTGTTTGGTATGGTCGTGTAAAAGTCATTGCCGGCGAAAAATTCTCCCGGCGTCCCGCACGAGACGATCCGTCCGTCAAAGAACATGGCGCATCTGTCCGCGTGTTCCGCGCTGAATTCTATGTCGTGCGTCACCATGAGTATCGTGATCCCTCTGTGTGTGAGCTCTTTGAGTATATCCGCAAGGGCGTTCCTGAAAAAAGGATCGAGGCCCTTTGTCGGCTCATCGAGGAGGAGGATCTTCGGATTGAGCAGAAGGATCTTCCCGAGGGCGAGCCTCTGCTGCTCGCCGCCGGAAAGGTCGTAAGGGTGGTTTTTCCTCAGCCTCTCGAGACCGAGAAGCCCGAGCATGTCATTTACGCGTTTTACCTTCTCGTCATCAGTCATTTTCATGCCGTGAAGCGACTCGAGGAGTTCTTCCTCCGCCGATATCTCCGTGAAAAGCGCCTGCGGGTCCTGCGGCAGGCCGGCGAGCATATGGTCGTAAAGCCCTGCCGGCGCGCCCTTGTCGAGGCTCATGCCGTTTATCTCGGCGTGGCCTCTGTTATATCTCAGTATCCCTTCGAGGATCCTGAGTGTCGTACTTTTTCCGACGCCGTTCCCGCCGAGGATGCAGAAAAACTCTCCTTTCCTGACGTCGAGGTCTAATCCGCGGATGACGCTGCCGCTGTTCCTGTCGTAGCTGAACCAGAGGTCCTTCACGTGGATGATGCCTTTTTCCTTCTTCGATCGAGCGGCTCCGGCCGCCTCCCTGCGGCTCTTTTTCTTCATCTTTTCCGTGGCTTCTGAGCGCCTCTTCTGCCATTTTTCATCTTCCGGGTCGCCGAGCACTCCGGTGAGCCACCTGTGGCTTTCCTTGATATCGAGAGGGCAGGGCCCTTCCGGTCCCACGTCGCAGAAGAGCTTTATCACTGCCGGGAGCCCGCTGTACATGTCGTTCCTGGCGGTCCTTTTTACTTCTCTGCCTTTTTCCTCATCCTTTTTTTCATCAGCCCCGTCTGTACTATCATCTCTTTCGATCCCGCTCTGATCGGCCGGCGCGCCTGAGAGGGCGAGGCCGACATCGCGCGGCGGACCATCCTCTATGATCCTCGAATCCTCCATGACGATGACTCTGTCAGCCATCGTGAAAAGCGTCTCTAGCCTGTGTTCCGATATTATCACGGTCGTCCCGAAATCGCTGTTTATTCGCTTCAGGATGGAGAGGAAGTCAGCCGCGGCGACAGGGTCGAGCTGGCTCGTAGGCTCGTCGAGTATGAGGAGCTCAGGCTGCATCACCATTATGGACGCAAGATTCAGAGTCTGCTTCTGGCCCCCGGAGAGCTCCGACGTGTCTTTCCTGAACCACGTCTGGATATTGAAATAGCTCGCCATCTCGGCGACGCGCCTCTGTATGGACTGCGTGTCGAGACCGAGGCTCTCAAGCCCGAACGCGAGCTCGTGCCAGACCTTGTCCGTGACGATCTGATTGTCCGGATCCTGCTGTACGAAGCCGATCTCCGCGGCGTTCGTCCTGTCGTCGAGTTCAGCCGCCTCTACGCCTTTGTACTTAACGCTGCCCGTGAACCTCCCGTACGGGATCATGTTTTTCTTCATCTGTCTGAGGAGCGTCGTCTTGCCGCACCCCGACTTTCCGCATATGAGGACGAATTCGCCGCTCTCTACCGAGAGATCCACATCTTCAAGCGCCTTCCGCTCTGTCATCGGATATTGAAAATTCACGCTCTCGAATCTAATCGTTTCCATTTTACCTCCCCGATGACATCAGTTATAAACGGCAGAAAAAGGAGCGCGAGATACCCGGCTGCTCCGGCCGTGAACCACACGTCAGGCTCCGGCACGTCGAGCACCGGATAATACAGGACTGTCGCGCTCCCGTGTATAAGCGCCGCGAGCGGCATCACACCGGCAGCGCATATAACAGCCAGCATGAAAGCGTCTTTTCTCGTGAAGCGGAAGAGGTAGAAACTCGTCCTGCCCCTGAGGCCGTATCCTCTCGCCTCCATAGAATCACTCGTGTCTATCGACGTCTCGAGCGACCACGATATGAGTATGGATATCTCCTTGCCGAACTGGCGGATCCTCTCTATAAGACCCTTTTCGCCCGTATTTCTCCCCATGCACATCTGGCCTTCGTGGATCTCGCGGAACCTCTTTTTCAGAAGAGGTATGAAGCGGAAGATCATAGATATCGTAAGGGCGAGCACGGGCATGGCCCTGCCGAAAACGTACGAGAATTTTTCACTCGTTACGATCACACCCGAGCACGCGAACCACATGATGACGCTGCACAGCATGACCGACGCCGCGAAGCCGTATATGAAAGCTTCCCGCGTCACGGCATTGTCCCCGATGTAAAAAAGCACTGTCGCTCCGCTGTGTGTGAAAAGCCCGTTGATAACGACCATGAATACCATTATCACAAGGCACATTTTAAGATATGACGCCGTGCCCTTCATCCCCCTCAGCAGGACGAGGTACGAAAACGACGCGGCCGCGCTCATGGCGAGAAAGGCAGGGTGGTTCGCGAACATCGTCACGATGATGACTATGGCAAAGTACACGACCCCCACGACAGGATCGTATGTGCCGAATTCTGAATTTTCCCCGAGTCCTTCTCTGAACATTGAAATCCTTTCACTGATCTTCTGACTGATCCCTGACCTGATGACAGGTCCTGCCGATCCTCCCGGCCGGATCACTCCGTGATGCTATACGACCAGACGATATCGTCGCCGTCCTTCAGCTTGACGCCGTTCGCCGCCGCATCAGGCATCTTGCCGTTCACGTAATACGTCCAGCCGCTGTACTTCCCGAGATCCTTCTCAGAAAGGTAGTTGATGGAAGAAATGTAGACGCTGTTTTTCCCCATGGCGCCGCTCTTGTTGACAAAGCTGATCTTCCTCTTCCTGCACGTCTTTTTGAAGACGTCGTAGACCGTGTCGCCCTCGCGGCAGCTGATACTTGTCTTCTTCAGTATCATGTAATCCTCCGGCACGTATTTTATCCAGCCTGTCCTGTCATACTTCCCGCTCTTTACGTACGGAGCGGCCTTCTCGCACTCTATAGTCATCGTAACGGATACAGGCTTTCCCTCCGGTCCGCGCCTCATCCGCGCGATCACGAAAGACGCCGCGACCGCCGCTATCAGGATGATAAGCACTATCTTCCTGATCCTCTTCTGTTTCAGATCCATAATTTCACCTTTCACCTGACCGGTCACTTATTTTCATAGACGCTCTTTCCTCTGCGGCCGTACTCAGCTGCAGCCATAGCCGTCAGAGCCTGCTCCGTCGCCATGAGATCAGCGTCCCCGTCTTTTTTATGGGAAAAAGCGCCGCCGTCCGCGCTGAATGCCATGAGTCCGTCCGCGAGGCTTTTCCCGTTCTTTATAAAATCCTTATTGACAAAAGGATCCTCCTTCAGCGTACCGAGCGCGATGATGACCTGCGCCGTCGACTCGCAGTTGCCGTATGTACCGTCGTCACGCTGCTTCGAAGACAGCCATTTCACGACACCTTTAACGGCCTTCGTGACGCGCGCGTTTTTTCCGTTGTAAAAAGCGAGCGCCTGGAGCGACATGGACGAAATGTCTTCGTCCGGCATCGTCCCGTCGTACGAGATGCCGCCGTTTTCCGTCTGCAGGCTCAGTATATCGTTAAGGTAGCGCTTTTCGTTTTTCAGCTTGTAACCGCAGTAATTCGAGGCGATGAGCGCGAATGCCTCCGCGTTTATACCCTGATCCTTCACGTTTTTATATGAGTCGAGGCGGCTCAGGAGGTCGTACCCTTCGACATTTTCAGGATCCTTCCCGATCGCCTTCAGGGCCATCGAAACGCGAGCGTACGGCGTCCGGCTGTCCTTCGCTATCACTCCGTGCTGAGCCTTGAGTATGCCTCTCACGCTGTCATAGTATGACTCATAGTAACTCTTGTCTGCGGCCTTGCAGCCTGTCTTTTTCAGCGCGAAGATCGTCCAGTCGCCGCCCATGTTCCCGATCGAGACGTCCGGGACTTCCTTGACGAGATACGCGCCTGTCTCCTGCGCCGCTTTCTCGAGCCCGGATTTTTTACTGATATCAGGCGTCCGGCTGCATCCCGCGAGAAGCAGTGATACCGCGATCACCAGCGCGATGACCGCGCCTGCGCCTCTTCTTGCTTTCTTTTCTCTCACGTTTCTTCTCTTCCTTTTCTCTTTTATATTCCCCGATCATGAACTGCCTGTCATTTTCTCCGGCTTTACGGCGGCTGAACGCGGCCATATCGCCGACCGCCGCCGCTTTTTCGGATATCCCGAGGCCTTCGTCCATCATGTACTGATAAATAGCGCAGACTGCGGCGTCAGGGTCAGGGTCATTAAACGCCTTTATACGTCTCCTCCGTCTTATGAGACGCGCGGCGATCAGCCTTATGACAAACGCGAGCAGCGCCGCGCACAGCATGAGCAGCATGATGATCCCCACGTATTTCCAGACCTGCCCGGCGTGCTCCGTCTGCTGCTTGTCTTCAGGCTGCTTTGCGGCGGACCTTCTCGTGTTCTGCTCGTGCTTCTGTTCGAGCGTCTCGAGGCCGCGCGTCATGTCAGCCTCCTTCATGACGCCTCTGTACTTCGGCGTCACCTCTACAGGCACCCATCCGAGACCGTCTACATATATCTCCGGCCACGCGTGGATAGCCGAAGCCTTTACATCGATCTTCTCTCCCGCGCTGACGCCTTTGACGTCATCAGGGGTGATGAGATATCCCTCGACAAAACGCGACGGTATGCCGAGGTATCTGAACATCAGCACCGCCATCGTGGCGTAGTGGACATCGCAGCCTTTCCTCGCGGCCGTGAAGTTCTTCACGAAATCCTTATCGCTGTCTATCGCCCTGAAATTCTCTGAATAGACAAAATTATCGTCCAGGTATTTCCTGACTTCCGAGATCGCTGTCTTGTACCCGACGTGGTTTTTCCCGCCGTCAGGTCTGAGCCCCGTTCCCTTAGCGATCAACCGCTTCGTCGAGCCTGGGATCTTCGTGTAATACCTGTACTGAAGCACGTTGTAATGGCTTTCTGTGACAAAAAGCTCCTTTGCTTTTTCGCTTTTCTGCGAGTAAAGCCGCCCTGTCCAGGATGTCCATGCTGACGTGATGCTGCCGCAGGCTGTATAGCTGTATTCGCGTGCGACGGTCAGACCGCCCGCCATGAGCCACGATCCGCCTGTGCTTTTTCCTTCATCCGGGATGGCGGAGAGCTCGTATGGCGTGTAAAGACACCGTCTGTCGGCGTTTTTCACCGTGACCGAGATCCTGTTATGATCAGCGGCAGTGAGCTTTTTCTGCGTCTCGCCTGACGCGGCTGTCGAAGCCGACGTGTATAACTGCGTCGATCCTGAAAAACCTTTTTTACCGAGCCAGTAAAGTTTCTCGTGCATGGCGTAATACGAGTCGTTCCCGAGGTTTTCCCAACTGCTTCCCGTATATCTTTCACCTGTAAACCCTCTGAGATACATTGACTCAGGCTTCGTCATCGTGATGGTCAGAGCCGTTCCCTTTCCTGTCTTTCGCCCGTTCAGCGAATCGAGCTCGCCGTGTCTGAGCGAGTCCGTCCCGTAACGCACGTCGTTTATATATGAAACCGTTTTCTCTCCGGCAGACGACACAGCTTCAGGGAGCGTGAACCCTGTCTGGCTATCGACCGCGGCTGACACTGACAGAGAGACCGCGAGCGTCACAGCCGTAAATGCGGCAGCTGACGTCGTATCGCGTTTTTCCCACGTCCTCTTACTCATCACGACTGCTGCGAAAACACACGCGGCCGCGAAGACCACAGCCGTCTGATAAGAGGGCGGCAGTCTGAAAACGAGTGCCGTCAGGGCAGGGGGCAGGATGAAAATAAGGAGGAGCGGTCTGACCCTGCTTTTCACTGCGAGTACCGCAGCAGCAGCTGAGACCGCGAGCATGCTCGTAAGGAACAGACCTGTCCCGCCGCCTGAAACGCTGTATTTCCCGATGAGTATGTAATCTGCCGTCCCGAGCCTGTCAGCGGCCGCGTTCCAGACATTGACGAGTCCCTGCGCCATCCCGCCGTCAAAGGCCTCCGCCGGGCTCCATGTCAGCCCGAACACGCTCAGGACCACGAAAAACCACGATATCCCGAGCAGCAGTCCGGCTGCCGCGCTCAGAAACCTGCCCGTATTATTTTTATCTGCTTCTGAAAACTCTAACCGCACCGTTCTGCTCCAGTTTATCTATGTCAGCTTCACCTGACGCCGTGACGTAAAAATGATTGGTGAACACCTGGCCCTCAAGGGCTTCCAGGTATCTCACCGCCGCACTCACGCCGTCATACGCGAAACCCGCTCCGAGCACTTCCGATATGCAGTTCCACATGTCGGCCGTGCTGTTTATTTCTCTTATCTCGAACCTGCCCCTGCGGCTGTCGTACCAGCCGGCGCTGTGTGATATCCCCTTATTCAGCAGGGTATATGACAGTGAGAAAAAAAGCTCCGCGAGAGCGCTCTTTTTCTCCGCCGGCAGTTCCTCACCACGCTCAAGGCAGTTGTTCAAGATCACTATGATATTATTCTCGACAGGGTAGGAGGGGATCTTCACCATGAGGCCGCCCATCTTCGCCGAAAGCTTCCAGTGGACGTTCCTGACGCTGTCCCCGTTCTCGTATTCCCTTATGCCGAATGTCTCGGCCGTATCGCTGCCTTTCCTGTACTGCGAATAGACATAGCTCCTCATGTCATACGACTCGAGGAAACCGGCCGGGATGCTTATCTCCGAAAGGGAAGGTGTCACGATAGCCGACGCTTTTCCCGACGATCTGACCTTTTTCCTGAAGATCTTCAGAGGATCAGTCACGTAGGCATTCGTTACGCCGGCTTCGATCCTGCCGCAGCACGAATCGCCGGAGCGCAGTTTTTCGACTGCTTTCGCTGATATATCCGCCGATATTACATCTTTTTCTCCTGTAAAAAGGTTGACCGCCGATACTTCCGTGCGGCAGATCGCGAGCTGCGGGACACGTGTATCTCTCCTGACAGTCAGCGTCATATCGCTCGCTCCGCCTTTTTCACACGTTCCGCTCCCGGCGCATTCAGCCTCCACATGGCGTCCGGCGAAAAGCACTGATATCAGCGCGAGCATCGCATAAACCGCCAGAAAAACGAGCACCCCCGCGAAAGCCGCGCTCCCCCTGAGAAAATATCCCAGGGCCGCGATAGCCGCCGCAGCCAGAAAAGCGATCCTCGTCCATCTCATTTCCTGTCCTCCGGAGATCCGCCGGCCGCTGCGTCAGTCCCTGTCTTTTTCATAAGATCAGGCAGAGGCACACGTTCGAGTATCCCGCTGAGGATGTCATCCGCCGACTTCCCGTCCATCTGCGCCTTCGGGCTCATGATGATCCTGTGACGCGCCGTGTCATTGAATATGTCGGCCACATCTTCAGGTACGACGTAATCTCTCCTGTTCATCATCGCCCAGCTCTGAGCCAGTCTCGCGATCGCGATGCCGCCTCTCGGGCTCACTCCGAGCCTGATCAGCGGGTCTTCACGCGTAGCTTCGATGAGCTTAGTTATATACATGTAGATCTTGTCGTCTATGTATATCTCGCTCGCGATTTTTCTTATCTTCATGAGGTCTCCGGCATCAATGACAGGCTTTACGTCATCGAGCGGGTCTCTGCCGCGCCTGTCTTTCATGATCTTAACCTGGGCGTCTGTGTCAGGATATCCTATCGAGAGCCTGACCATGAACCTGTCGAGCTGAGCTTCCGGGAGCATCTGCGTGCCGGCAGTGCCGACAGGGTTCTGCGTCGCTATTACCATGAAAGGCTGCGGGACATCATGCGTTATGCCGTCGACTGTGACTTTTCCTTCCTGCATGACTTCGAGCAGGGCAGACTGAGTCTTGCTCGACGTCCTGTTTATCTCATCGGCCAGGAAAATATTGCTCATCACGGCTCCCGGCTTGTACTCAAAATCCCCTGTCTTCCTGTCGTATACCGAGAAACCCGTTATGTCTGACGGCACTACGTCAGGTGTGAACTGCACCCTGTTGAATTTGAGATCGAGCGCTTTGCTGAACGCGAGGGCGAGGGTAGTCTTGCCGACGCCCGGGATGTCATCGAGCAGGACGTGGCCGCCTGCTATCATCACGGCGAGGACCTTCCTGACCGTCTCAGCCTTGCCGATGACAGCCTTGTTTACCTCAGCCTCTGTTTTTTCCAATATCGTTTCCATATACCTTGACCTTATCTCCTGACTTTAGCTTTCTTTACGCTCGTCCACGCTCCCGCGTATTTTTTACCTTTATATTTCCTGTAAGGACGCGCTGTGAAATAGTATGTGCCGGGGCCGAGTCCGATGCTGCCTTTTTTCTTCCCTGAGCCCCTGACCGTAACGACCTTTGAATTTTTCAGTTTTCTGTTTTTCGAGAACCTGATCTCGTATCCTGAGGCCTTTGCGGTTTTGCTCAGGCTGTACGAAACTTTCCTGCGTCCGCCTCTGACTTTAAGTGAAGTCTTCCCGGCAAAGCATCTCTGGATCGTCCTGTACTTTCCGGCTTTAAGGTCGGCGCCGTACGGTGTGATATACACGTCGAGCACGGTGCCTTTTGCCAGGCCGCTGATCGTGTACGATGTCCTGTGTGTCTTTTCCGACTTCCAGCTGCCTTTCCCGTTTTTCCTGTATCTGACAAGATACTCAATGGCATGGCTCGCCTTGTATGAGAGTTTCACATAGCTGCTGCCCGCTGTTATCCTGCTTACCTTTACTTTCCCGACTTTCGGGATAGTCACGGCCATCTGGCTGCGGCCTGCCTTGTAGTTCTCCTTGTTGTTCTTCTTTTTTACCGTGACCGTATATGATTTTCTCGCTTTGCCGCTCGAGGAGATGACGTCCACCCTGACGACTATGGCGTATGTTTTTTTCGCGAAATAAAGCTTGTAATAGCTGCGGCTCCCGGTCTGCTTCGGCTCGATCTGACCGAGGCCGTTAAGGTCGTCGTCGGCGCTGTTCCCGATGCCGCTGACAGGATAGACCTCGATCGATGATCCTCGGTCTGTCTTCTCCGGCCAGATGTTGACCCATCCGTGAGCCGTCGCGTCTACTTCTTCTGTCACATAGCTGCTGACGGATCTGTCGAAAACAGGGTCGAGGCTTATAGTGCTGTTCCCGTACGTGTTGCTCGTGTTCACCGCTATGCTGTCAAGCGTGTCGACGCTGCTGGAAACGCCGAAGCTCAGCCTGTAGGTCCTGCTGTCCGGGCCCGCGCTCGTCGTGATGTCGATCTTCCTGTCATCGGGGATATCGACCGTTATGCCGCTGCTGTACGCTTTCCCTTCGACTGACGCTGTCACGCCGTCCGGGATGTCGAGCGTGATGCTCACCTGCTTCGACTCTGTCTTCCCGAAAGTATATTCTTTCCTGTCAGACCGGAAATCGCCGTCGGCCTTCAGCTCATTGCCGCTTTCATCCTTCACGTCAATGCCTTTCAGGTAAGCCGCGTTCGGCTCTACGGCCATCATGTTCCCGCTGTCGTTCTTGTAATATATCGTCCCGTCCGTGTCGATGCAGAGCGGTGAGATGCAGTACTGCGAAAGATCTCCCCACGGCCTGAACAGCGCTTTCGCCTCATTCGATGCCGTGGAAGGGGAGTCGTCAAAGTAATATATGCTGCCCGGGTGCGCGTTGAGTGTGAAATATACTCTTACGGAGCCCGATGATGACTCTGAAGCGGTCGAAACGAGCGAAGCCGCCTGAGGGTATCCCGGTACAGGCATCGTGTAGATGAGCGACGCTTTCGTCTTTATCGCTGCGTTCCTGTCTACGACAGCGTTCCCCGAACCCGCGGCGAGCTTTTTATCATCGACCACAGCGTAGAAATGCCCGCCGTCAGCGCTGAACTGGCCGCCGGTGCCGGAGACGCCGATGTATATCCTGCCGCCGTGCACAACAGGCGTGGATGTCATGGAACAGTTCACATTTTTCCCGCCGGCGTCAGCGCATGAGACGGAAAGGCTCCTTAAGCTGTCATGGTCAAAAGTCCCGTCTTCTTTGATGCCGCACCTGTAGAGGTATCCGCCTTTCGTGACCCAGTAGAGCACGCCGCCGCTGTGGACGATGCACGACCTGATGTCGCCCCTGCAGTCCTTCATCTCGTCTATGATCTTTCCCGTACGCGGATCGACGGAATAGACAGACGCAGTCGACGAATAATCCTCGCCGGCAGTAGGGATCGCGCGTCCTTCCTTCGTGTCGGACCCGAAAACGACGTAATTGTCCGTGGCATACGCGCCGGCCCAGTAGAATCCCTTAGGGTCATCGCCGGCTTCGGACGGCCTGAGCGTCCAGAGAGGCTTTTTCTCCGTCCCGCTCTTCGGGTCGTCAACAGTGAAGCACATATATGTGCCGTCTTTCCCCGGGCCTGCCCACGTCCCGGTGTAGACATAGCCTTTGCCGTTTATCCTCCTGTATGTGACAGGGCAGAGCGTCTGGTCGCCGGTGATGCCCTTTGACACCCATCTGATCTTAAGTGTGTCGGCATCGAGGCACTGGACGCGTCCGTCGCTTACAGGGACAAATAGCAGCCCGTCATCTTTGTCATATGTGATCGGGTTCAGGCCGTAGCCGACATCGTATCTGGATGTCTCGCTCTTTTTCTCTATCTCGCCCGTCTCCTTGTTCATCTTGATGACGTTGAACCTCGAAGCCGTGTAGAGGCTGCCGCCCACTATGAGCGGCGGCGTGAAGCTCTGCGTGTCCATGTATCTCGACCACCTGAGATAGGCGTGATCTTCATCCGCGGCCGCAGAGCGGTCTGTCACGCCGTTGTTCTCATCGCTGTTCTGATAGCACACCCAGTCTCCGCCCGCTGCGTGGGCCGGCTGTGAAAATACGGGCAGCCCCGCGAAAAACACGAGCGCTGCCAGTATCAGCGCGAGCATCCTTCCTGCCGCGCTTTTTTTCCCTGAAAAAATAAACACCATATCGATCCTTTCCGCATCATTACCTGAAAAAAATATATCAGAGCGTCCCGTCGGCGTCGTCCCCCTGGCCCGTCAGTGTGAAGACGAGTGTGACCTCGTCTCCGTCGTCCGGGATCCTCGAGGAGATGCCGTAGTTCATGTATTCGCCGTTCACGTAGTAAAGCCAACCCGAGGTGTTGGTAATGTCCTTCTCCGTGATCATGCCGCCTTCCGGTTTGCTCTTGTTGAAATAGATATGCCGCTCGTCGAGGCCGTCTCTCACCGACTGAGGGATCCTGCCGTAGTCCCAGCCGTTCGTGAGGCCGCTTCTTCCGATCGAAGTTATATGCAGGCCGCTTTTCATCGAGCCCGTGTATCTGTACGTAAGGCCTTTCGCCTTCATGAACCTGTCAATGGCGTACGAGAGCTGCTCGTCGTGGTAGATCTTCACCGTGCCTGACGCTATGCCGCCGATACCGATGCTGCCCGCGCTCACGCTTATCGTGATTTCGCCTGACGGAGAAGCTGCCTTCTTCGTGTTCATGAAGATGGTGCGCGTGAACACGGCGTTCCGCCCGTCTTTATCGGTGACCTTTATGGTGACGGTGTTCGTCCCGTTCACGAGGCCGTCTTCCTTATCGGCCCTGAAGCTCGTCCGCCGTCCGCTGAGCCCGGTGCTGTAGATCTGAGTTCCGTTTATGAAGACTTCGAAATGGCCCTCGCCGACCGATCTCACCGGGATATCGTTCCCTCTGTGATCGGAAGCGGTCACCCAGAACGAGAGGAATGTCCCGTTCATCCTGCGGCCGTTGATGATGTTGCTACTTGTCTTTATGACAGGCGATTTCTCGTCGCCGGCCTGATCTCCTCCTCCGGCATCGCTGTCATCTGACGGATCGGTCAGCTCATTACCGCTGCTGTCGTCGCGGTATGACCGAGGCTCGTCCCTGCCGGTGTCTGAAGCCGGAGCGGTGTCTGAGATCCTGTACTGATAGTTTTTCTCAACGACTTTTTTCCGCTTTTTTTCTATTTTTTTCCGTATTTTCTGCTGGTTTTTATCGATGTGATAGCCCTCGCCCGTGACGAGGACCTGAGACCGCGCTGGGTCTGTGACACGGGAATCGTCCCGCGGTGAGAAAGGTTTCTGACGGGCAAGAGTGACGCCCGCGGCAATGACGCAGAAAAGAAGCAGCATCACTGCCGCCGCCCCGAAAATCAGTTTTTTCCTTCTTACGTCAATCCTTTTCATGTCAAACCCTTGGAAAATAAAAAAACTGCGGCGCTGAGACCGCAGTTTGAAATCGAATGATACCTGCGCTGTTGATCAGCAACGCTAATTATATCATTCAAAAAATCATGATACCCATGTATTTCCCAAAAACGCAGGAAACCTTCGCTTTTGGATAATATTATGTGATTTTTAATAGTTATTGAACATGTTCAGGATAGAGAACCTCCCTGCCTGATTGTTCTTCTTCTTTCTCTTCTTCGCTTCGGCGTCCTTGTCGAAGTTCTTCTGCTTGAGCGTCATCTTTACAGTAAGCGACGTGTCTTTATCTGTATTGCCGGCCTTGTACTGCAGGTTCTGGATGACATAGAACTCCTTGTCCCCGGACTTCACGACTGTCGTGTGCTTCCACTTCGAATCCTCGTGGACGTTATCGATGAAAGCCTTCAGGTAATCAGAGAACTTGAACTCGACCTCTGTGACCTCAGGAG
>JBJETC010000151.1:0-2461 GCA_051883115.1 Anaerovoracaceae bacterium | reverse complement strand
GATGAACGAGTTTTAACGGTATACTCGATAATTTACCCATAGAAAAATGAAAAACGGCTGTAAGGGAATTTTGGCGCTTTTCCCTGACACGCATTTTTTTCATGAATCATAAATTTAACTTTCACAGATAAACAGCAGGAAAAGGGGAATCATATTGGATCTTAATTACATGGGCGATTACGACGTGGCAGTTATCGGAGCAGGCCACGCAGGATGTGAAGCTGCTCTCGCGTGCGCGAGGATGGGGCACAAGACGATCATGTTTTCCATCAACCTGGAAGCGATCGCGATGATGCCGTGCAACCCTGCCGTCGGCGGAACGGGCAAAGGCCACCTTGTCAGAGAGATAGACGCTCTCGGCGGAGAAATGGGAATAAACACAGACAAGGCTTTTCTCCAGATGAAAATGCTGAATACGTCGAAGGGCCCTGCTGTGCATTCACTTCGCGCCCAGGCTGACAAGATGAAATATCACGTTGAGATGAAGAAGACGATCGAGCATCAGGAAAATCTCGACATGAAGCAGCAGGAAGTCACGGACATCGATGTAAAGGACGGCAGGATCGCCGGCGTCATGACGAGGACAGGCGCGTATTACAGGTGCAAGGCTATCGTCATTGCGACAGGAACATTCCTCAGGGGAAAGATCTTCATAGGGAGCAGCAGTTTCCAGAGCGGACCGAACGGCCTCGCGCTGTCAGTGACGCTCGCCGACAGCCTCAAGGCCCACGGCATGAAGCTGAGACGTTTCAAGACAGGCACGCCTGCGAGGGCGCTGAAGGACACGTTCGACTACAGCAAGATGAAAGAGCAGGACGGGGACGAGGAGATCGTGCCGTTTTCTTTCATGGACGACGTGCTCGTGAAGGATCAGGTGCCGTGCTGGCTCACATATACTAATGAAGAAACTCACAGGATCATCAGAGAGAACTTCCAGAGATCCGCGCTTTTCGGCGGCGAGATAGAAGGCGTCGGGCCGAGATACTGCCCGTCGATCGAGGATAAGGTAAAAAGGTTCCCTGACAGGAAGAGACACCAGCTTTTCGTAGAGCCGGAAGGCGAGAACACTGATGAAATGTACATCCAGGGAATGTCGACAAGCCTGCCGGAAGATGTCCAGAGGGATTTTTACCATACGATAAAAGGCCTCGAGAACATCTACATCACAAGGCCTGCTTACGCCATTGAGTACGACTGCATCAATCCGCACGACCTCAATCTGAACCTGAGCTACAAATACATAGACGGTATATTCTGCGCCGGCCAGTTCAACGGGAGCTCCGGCTACGAGGAAGCCGCTGCGCAGGGACTCATGGCAGGCATAAACGCCTCGCTGTATATCGACGGGAAGGAGCCTTTTATCCTCGACAGGAGCGAAGCATATATAGGCGTGCTCATCGACGACCTTGTGACAAAGGAAAACAGCGAGCCTTACAGGATAATGACGAGCAGGGCCGAGTACAGGCTCGTGCTCAGACAGGACAACGCTGACACGAGGCTGACGGAAAAAGGATATAAGATAGGGCTCGTGACTGAGGAGCGCTATCAGAAGTTCCTGAAGAAAAAGGCACTCGTTGAAAGCGAGCTTTCGAGGCTCGAGAGCACGACAGTCGGACCGAAGGATGCTGATGATTTCCTCGAGAGGCACGGGAGCTCGAAGCTCCAGCACAGGGTGTCGCTCTGCGAGCTTCTCAGGAGGCCTGAGATAAGCTACAGGGACCTCGCCGAGATAGACCCGGAAAGACCTGAAAACGTCACATACCATGCAATGGAGGAGATCGAGGTCAGGGTCAAATACGAAGGGTATATAAAGAAGCAGATGGCTCAGGTCGCGAAGTTCAAGAAACTCGAGACAAAGAGGCTCCCTGATAAATTCGATTATTCCGGGATAAAAGGCCTCAGGATAGAGGCGCAGCAGAAACTCAACAAGATCCAGCCTATGTCGATAGGCCAGGCGTCGAGGATCGCCGGCGTATCACCGGCCGATATAAACGTGCTGCTCATATATTTCGAGAAGATGAGAAGAGAGGCTGCTCAGAAGGAGAACGCAAATGAATGATCTTGTGAGATCTGAACTGGAAAAATGTGGCATCGAATGTTCCGCTGAACAGGCCGGAAAACTCGCTGTCTACATGGATGGCGTCATCGAGATGAATAAGTCGGTGAACCTCACGAACATCACAGATCCTGAGGAATTCATCATGAAGCACTACGTGGACTCTCTTGCTCTCCGTGCCTTCGATGAATACAGATCGGCGAGCACAGTGATAGATATAGGGACAGGCGCGGGATTCCCGGGCATCCCTCTTGCGGTCATGGACGAGGACAAGGAATTCGTCCTGCTCGAGACTCTCGGGAAGAGAGTGAAGATCATAGAAGAGCTCGCAGCCAGGGCAGGTATCACGAATGTGAAAGTGATAAAGGCAAGAGCGGAGGATGCCGGAAGAGATAAGGCGTACCG
>JBJETC010000150.1:0-13890 GCA_051883115.1 Anaerovoracaceae bacterium | reverse complement strand
TCAAACGAAAAGAGCCATGATGCGATTCGAGATATCTATGCCTTTTTCCGTGAGGCAAAGATACTTTTCATCCTCGGTCACGTCGCCTTCATCGATGAATTCGTCGAGGTCTTCGCGGCATCCTGAGAACACGTCCCAGAAATCCCTGCCGAATCTCTGCCTGAAATCGTCCTTGTCGACTCCCCTCGATGTCCTGAGTGCGGTAAAAGTGTACTCGCTTACGTCATCGAGAAAATCGTTCCTGTGGTAAAGCTCGCCCTGCTGCGTCTCTATCCACTTGTCGACATTGCCGAACTTCTGGTCAGGCCTTTCCGTCCATCTCGTGTCGTTGATGAAAGAGCTGGCTGACGCGCCCACGCCGAGGTATTCCCCGAACGTCCAGTATTTCATGTTATGCCTGCATACGAACCCCGGCTTCGCTGCGCTCGAGATCTCGTAATGCTCATAGCCGTGCTGTCTGAGCTGTTCCAGGGCGTAATGGTACATGTTCCTGTCCGTGTCGTCGTCAACAGGTGTGAGCCTGCCCTCAGTGTATTCATCGTAAAAAGGCGTGTTCTCCTCTATCTGGAGACTGTAAAAAGAAATGTGTTCAGGGCCGAGCTCGAGCGCTCTCCCGAGAGTGTCACGCCACATATCCTCCGTCTGGCCCGGTACCGCGAACATGAGATCGAGGCTTATATTGTCAAAGCCGACTTCTCTCGCCGCGCGGTATTCCGCCTCGGCCTGGGCTGCCGTGTGTATCCTGCCCATTTTTTTCAGGAGCCCGTCGTCAAAAGACTGGACTCCGATGGACAGCCTGTTCACGCCTGCCTCTCTGAAGCCTCTCAGCTTCTTCACTCCAAGCGTTCCCGGGTTCGACTCCATGGAGATCTCGGCATCTTTTTTCACGTCAAAAGCGTGATATACGGCCTCTATGATGTCGGACACCGACGCGGGGTCGAGGAGCGAAGGCGTGCCGCCTCCTATATAAATGGTATCGACTGTGCGTCCTTCGCCGTATGTCCTGCCGTAGCATGAGATCTCATCGACGATGCCCGACACGTACATGTTTTCAGCGTTGTAATCGAGCGAAGGCAGGCCGCACGGGTCGTCTTTCCCCTCGAACTGTGTCCCTTCTATGGCGTTGGAGTAAAAGCCGCAGTAATTGCAGCGCTTCACGCAGAACGGGATATGTATGTAAATACCAAGATCACTCATTTTATATCTTCCTGAACTGACGAAACTAAAATTTTCTGCATTTATCCGATACACGGCGGGCGGCGGATCTCAGCAGGAAAAAAACCCTGCCTGATATACCTCCGTGAGGATCCGCCCGCCCGGCGATGCGGGAGGCCGGCGCCTCTCCGCGGTCTATTTTTTATCATCGTCGTACTTGAGGACTGCCGTGAAAGCCTCCTGCGGCACTTCGACCTTGCCGAACTTGCTCATGCGCTTCTTGCCGGCCTTCTGCTTCTCGAGCAGCTTTTTCTTTCTCGAGATATCGCCGCCGTAGCACTTAGCGATGACGTCTTTCCTGTATGCCTTGACAGTCTCGCGCGCGATGATCTTCTGACCGACTGCGGCCTGGACCGGCACCTCGAACTGGTGCATAGGGATTATCTCCTTGAGCTTCTTGCAGACGAAGCGGCCGCGCTCGTAAGCCTCCGACTCGTGGACGATCATCGAGAAAGCGTCGACGACTTCCTTATTGAGGAGTATGTCGAGCTTGACGAGGTCTGCCTTCTGATAGCGGATGAACTCGTAGTCTATGGAGCCGTAGCCCCTCGTCTTTGATTTAAGAGCATCAAAGAAATCGTAGATTACTTCGTTAAGCGGCAGCTCATAATGGAGCTCGACCCTGTCAGGGGTCAGGTATTCCATGCTCTGCATGACGCCGCGCCTGTTCTGGCAGAGGTCCATGATCGAGCCGACGTAATCCTTCGGCACGATGATCTCAGCCTTTACGATCGGCTCCTCTATGTGGTCTATGCTGGACGGGTCAGGCAGATTCGTCGGGTTCTGGATCATCTCGACAGTCCCGTCTGTCATGACGACCTTGTAAACTACGCTCGGCGATGTCGTGATGACCGAGAGGTCGAACTCGCGCTCGAGTCTCTCGACTACGACTTCCATATGGAGCAGCCCGAGGAAACCGCATCTGAAACCGTATCCGAGTGCTGTCGATGTCTCAGGCTCGAACTGGAACGCGGCGTCGTTGACCTGCAGCTTTTCGAGGGCGTCCTTTACCGGCTCGTACTTCTCGCCTTCTGCCGGGTAAATACCGCAGTATACCATGGAGCGGACTTTCTTGTAGCCCGGGAGCGGCTTGTCTGTCGGGTCGTCATCGAGTGTTACGGTGTCTCCGACTCTGGCGTCTCTTACGTGCTTGATGGCGGCGCAGATATAGCCTACGTCGCCTGCTCTTAAGTATTTTGCAGGTACGTGGCCCGGCGCCATGACGCCGACTTCCGTGACTTCGTACGCCTTGTGCGTGGCCATGAGCCTTATGGTGTCGCCGACTCTTACGTAGCCGTCGAAAACGCGCACGAAGATGACGACGCCCTTGTAGTTGTCGTATTTTGAATCGAATATCAGGGCTTTGAGTTTGCCGTTCGGGTCTCCGGCCGGTGCGGGGATCTTCTTAACTATGTCTTCGAGCAGCGCTGTGATGCCTGTGCCTTCTTTTGCGGAGATCTCGGGCGCGTCCCCGGCGTCGAGACCGATGACGTCTTCGATCTCTTTCTTTGTTTCTTCCGGTCTCGCGCTCGCGAGGTCCATCTTGTTGAGGCACGGCAGGATCTCGAGGTTTTCGTCGAGAGCGAGGTAGACGTTGCCGATGGTCTGGGCTTCGACGCCCTGGGTGGCGTCTACGACGAGGACGGCGCCTTCGCACGCTGCGAGGCTCCTCGAAACTTCGTAGTTGAAGTCGACGTGGCCCGGCGTGTCTATAAGGTTGAAAATGTACTCGTGGCCGTCTTCGGCGCTGTAGACGAGTCTTGTCGTCTGGAGCTTTATCGTTATGCCCCTCTCGCGCTCGAGATCCATGTTGTCGAGGAACTGTTCCTTCATGTCCCTGTGTGCCACGAGCCCCGTGTTTTCTATGATCCTGTCAGCGAGTGTCGACTTGCCGTGGTCTATATGCGCGATTATGCTGAAATTCCTTATGTATTTCTGGTAATCGGCGTCCACTTCGTCCTCGTAGACTTCCTGAATTATATTTTCTGTATTAGCTGTATTTTCTTCACTCATATAAAAATCCCTGAATCACTTTATTTTTTTCTTTATCCTGCTTTGCCGGCATCACTCGCCGAGCAGCTTCTCTATCTTGCCCGGCAGGAACTGCTTGTGATCGTTCCCCATGCACTCGTCGACCTGCTGTCCTTCCTTGAAAAAAAGGACGTCGGGAATGTGCTCGACCTTGTATTCAGCGCGGAGCACGCCGTTGTCGTCTACATTTACCCTGTAAGTCTCCATCCTGCCCTCGTATTTTTCCGCGAGCTCGTCTATGGTCGGCGCGATCATAGCGCAATACGGACACCAGTCAGCGTAAAAAAGCACCATGACAGGCTTATCGCTGAAAAGCACTTTATCTTCGAAATTATCTGTGTTTATATTCTCTATCATGATTTCCTCCGCATACATAATCATTATATCATTATTTTGCCCTGTTTCACCAACGACTGAAACATCTGCCCGCGAGGTATTTCCATGATCAGAAAAAAAGGGTACCCGGAAATCCCGGATACCCCGCCTGAAATCATGCCATGTATCATCTGCCTTCTCCGGGCAGACGACGACTCCTATATTACTTACTTCTTTTTATTTCCATAATCGATCCGGTTCCAGTAAACAAGAGCAATGAAAATCGTCATTGCCGCTAATGCAAGGAATCTGCCTGCCCAAAAAACTGCCTGCAATCCTGTTTTTTTCATAGCAAGGAAACTGATGATCGCGCCCACTATTGCCGCAAACCCTGTGAAGCATATTCCCTTCAGTATTCTTATCTGCTTTCTAAACTTTTTATCATCGTACATCTTATTCTCCGTTAAAGTTTGGTACCATACGTTCTAATAACTGCTAACTGCATATGCGCCGCTGCATCCTCCGACATTATCTGTTCATCGCATTTCTTTTCTGCTCCATCCCCTGACCTGTTAAATTTGTAATATCTTACTATATAAAAATTATATTGACTAATGTAATTATATTTATACTCATATTATTTATTGCTATAGTTATTCGATAACTTTATTTCTAAAACCAAAAAGACTGGTGATAGGCAATCACCAGTCTTTGATCATTATTTATTCAGTTTTATTCAGCAACTTACTGATTTTTTCTCCTGCGCACAGCTATCACAGCGCCGCATGCCGCGATCCCCAGGATCATGAGATATGCAGGCATATTGCTTTCATCGCCTGTCCTGACGCCGTTGCCGCCATTTCCCGACGTCTTTGCTGCAGTCTTCCTGTCAGAATCTGTCTTATCAGGTCTGTCAGTTTCTGTCCTGTCAGGATCGTCCGGGACTTCAGGAGTATCCGGATCTTCTGCGTCGTAATCGAGATCCTTATACGCATTCGTGAATATCACGTCATCTGCAGGGCTTCCATCCTTCGTTATAGTGCGTGAGCATGTAAGCTTCCTGCCGGTCTCGTCAGCTGTTACTATGTATTTGACCGTATAAACAGACTCGTCGTATGTATATCCCTTTACGCCTGTATTTTCCTCTGTTACGCGGTAAACATACGTGCCCGGCTGTGTGAACGTGATATCTCCGAACTCTGAGCTCCCCTCGCCTGTTATGGAAGCTGTCACTTCCTGAAGAGGCTCCCTGCCCTGCGGCATAGGCATCGTGAGCATTCCCGCCGGAAGCGAGCTTGACGCAGGATCGGCTGTGAGCCTGAATACGAACTCAGAAGCCTGCTCAGGTGTTTCGCCCGTTATCTGCTTTGTTACAGGAGGATCCGACTTCACCGGCGTGTATGACTCAGGATCCGGGTCGACTGCAGGTTCCGTCTCACTTTTCTGCTCATATGTTACTGCAGCGGCTTCCTTAGTCTGTGTAGACTTGTTGCCGTTGATATCGTAGTCGAGCATAGGTGTGATGACATTTCTCTTCCCTGAATCATCGACGGTGAGATCTTCGCCTGCTTTGAATGTAAGAGAAACTGTCCCGCCGTAGCCGTCGGCTATAGTGCTCGTTGATACGAGCATGACCATATCCGCTTCAGCCGGGTCCGTCACGATATCATAATCGTCAGCGCCCGGTGCTTCGTTCACAGCATATTTTTTATCACCCTTCAGCTTTATGTACCTGACCTCAAATGATCCCGGCGCTTCCACGCTCTGGAACTGCATATCGAAGCCGTTAGCACCCTCAGGCATGAAGCCTGTGCCGTAGTCGGCGCCTTTTTTCATGAGAGGGATGAAAAGCGTGCAGTGGTCGAGATACGTCTTGGCGTTGTTTTTAACGTCTATATTGAGTTTTACAGTGTCTCCTTTTTTAACTACAGCTGTAGTATCCTTCCTCGTCTCTTCAGTCGTATCATCATAGACGTAATCAGTCGTCTCGCCTGTCTCGGCGCTCTTTACCGAGAATGAAGCTTTCGCTTTTATCTCGTATCCCTGCTTCAGGGCGACGCCTGTCTTCTCTGACAGTGATACCATCGTCTCGCCGTAGTTCACGTCGTCTGAGATCGTGCTGTTCTTTACAGACTCAGTGTACTTCGATGTGTTCCAGTTCGAATGATCCCAGTGGTCAGCCTTTATCACCGCGCCTATATCCTTGAAATCCTTCGTGCTGAAACCGAGGAAATCGTTGATGTGGTATGTCCCGATCCTCGACCTCGTGCCTGTTTCGACTGTCATCGACACAGTCATGGCCTTGTTCGTAAAGTCAGGCTGGTACACGCCTCTCGTCTCTTCTCCGATATCGAGTGTGTACTTATATACCCTGACTTCCTGATCTTTGTAAGTGAATGTGCCGAGTTCCTCCGGCGCGCTCAGCTCCGCGTTCGTGACCTTGAGGTCTTTATATGAAAAGCCTTCAGGCATGAAGACGTAGAGCACCGGCTCCTGGAGCGGATTCCAGTCCCAGTTCGCGTTGTTGATCCATCCTGAGATCCTGAACGACTCTCCGCCGTTTATCTGAGCCTTGTCGATCGTTCCGACACCGTTCAGGACCTCCGGAGCAGATGACTTTGCTCTGAGCTGCATGGTCATGCCGGAATCCGGATCGGAACCTTTGTCGTATAACTTGAGCTCGCTCAGCACGTCGCTGCCGGTCCCTTTTTTCCACGTGCCGTATACGCCGCATGAGACGTAGCTCCATCCATAGTATTCGTGGTCTATCGTAGTCTCGCTTGCAGTATTGTTGTTCATCACATCGGCGAGGCCTTCCGGGATCTTGAAGCCGGCCGGGATCTTCCCGATGTTTACTTTTATATATGTGATGGAAGTGTTCTTGTCCAGACCGAGCGACGTGTTCTTTATGAGGGCTCCGGACTTCGTGCCGCCGAAGACGGTCTTGCCGTTCTCTTTGACGTATGCTCCCGGACTTGTTATAGCCGCGGAAGCATCAGTCGTTCCTGAAGTACCGTCGGAAGCTCTCCACTCGACGCTGCTGTAATTATCAATGCTGCCGGTCCACGGGATCGTGACGCCGCGCACGATTGCGGTTTTGCCTGTGTCCGGAGTTATCTCTATCGTTTTTTCCTCGCTGTCCGCTGTGCCCTTGTTCCTGATCGTGCAGCAGCCGAGGCGGACGTTGTACGTGTCGTATTTTTTCAGCGACCAGTTCGGCATGGAATCAAGTATGTTGATGCCGCCTACTCCTGCTGAAGGGACACCGTCAGGGATATACGATATATTGAAGACCGCCTGATTGCTCCCGGACGTCCTTCCTGTTTCCTCGCCTATGATCGACCTATTGAAATCGTAGAGGTAGACCTTGAAGGATCTCGTCTCGCTGCCTTCGACTTTTATATGAGGTTTGAAGGCGCATCCCGCCGAATATGAGCCGGCCTCGTCCCATTCAACGGTCGAGACATAGTGATCTCCATCCTCAACTGTCGACACGATTGTCCCGTTCGTCTTATATACTCTTGTTTCCTCAAGGGATTCAAGTGTCGCGAACTTAGGATATTTTATTTTTACGGTCGTCTTCGTGCCTGCCTTTGTCAGAGATTTCTCGCTTGCCGAGTTGTAGGCTGATGTCGTGAGTTCGTCCGTCGTCTCGCCTGTCGTGATCATCTCGTTTCCCTGACTTGTCCAGAAATTATATCCGTACGTGTCCTGAGCGTTCACATTGCTCGTTACAGTGTCGTCTCCCGCATCCTGAGCAGATCCGACAGATACGGAGATCGCGTTCTCGAGCACCTGGGCCGCGTCCTGATTCTCGTAAGCGTCGTCGACCCTGAAGCAGATCATGCTGTTAGAAACGGACGTGAGGTCAGACTTCGTTTTGTAGATGACTGAGCCCGTATGCGAACGAGCCGAGCCTGACTGCGGGTATCCGTAATACTTCGGCGCGCTGTCCGGCGCCTTTATTAGGCTCTGGAAACTCGTGTCGTTAATGTCGCCTTCCTGGAATGTCGCGCCCGGAAGAGACGTGTAATACAGTCCGTCTCCAAGCGTGACTTTTACATAAGTCTCTTTTCCCTGAAGCGCTGCAGGGATCGAATAATCGAGTTTGAGCGTATAAGTCACGCCCGCCTTGAGCGTTACGCTTCCTCCATTCGTGAGAGTTGCATTTGTCTCACCTCCGCTGACGGATACAGTGCCGAGATCGAGTTTCGGTGTATCCGCGTGTACATCTGTCCCGGAAAAAGCGAACGTCGAGATGACGAGCGCGATCGCAAGCAGAAGTGTGGATACTTTCTTCAATGTCATATTCATATTTTCCACCTGTTTAATAAAGCAATAGATCATCCAATAAACTGAATGTGGTGTTCTGATGATGAAACCACATATTTAATTTTTTAGTATTATAACAGATGCAACACTTAAATACAAAATATTAATGGAATTTTATTTGTGTATTTTTCCAGAGCATAAAAAAGCTGCCGTGCTAACCGCACCGGCAGCTTCTGAAAATCCAATTTGTACCTTTTATTTGCTCAGCAAAGAGACCGTCTCTGTCCTCCCGGTTATCGGGAACATATCGACGACAGTCGTGCCGCGGCAGACATACCCGCGCTCCCTCAGGATCGCCATGTCCCTCGCAGCCGTCGGCTGGTCGCACGAGACATACACTATCCTGTCAGGCTCCGTCTTCACGACAGCATCGAGCAGCTTTTCGTCACAGCCGGCCCTCGGCGGGTCGAGAACAGCAGCATCGACATGGCCGATCTCGCCATTTTCCACCATCTCAGGCAGGACGTCCTCCGCCGCGCCCTCGCGGTAAAGCGCGTTCACGATCCTGTTGATAACAGCGTTCCTGTTCGCGTTCAGCACAGCATCGTGGTTCGACTCGATGCCGAGCACCCTGATCTTATCATTAAGCTTCTTCGACATGTAAAGCCCGATGCTCCCGACACCGCAGTAAACGTCGAGCATGCTCGCGCCTTCCCTGAGCCCGGCATAGCTGAAAGCGGCATCGTACAGAGCCTCCGCGCCCTCGTGGTTCACCTGGAAAAAAGAATCAGGCGAAAGCTCGAACTTCACGCCGCCGATAGCGTCTACGAGAGTCCTTTTCCCCGCGACGTACTCGAACTTCTTCCCGAACACGCCCGGCGCGTCGCCTTTGTTTATATTAAGATAAAAGCTTTCCAGGCTGAAATCCTTCCCGGATCTCTCGGCCGCTTCATACACAGCACTGTCAAGCGAGTCAGCAAAGAGCTGCAGATCGAGCTTTTTCCACGACCCGTCAAGCCCGTTCACGATAAGTACAGCCATCACACCGCCGTCAAGCGAAGACGTCCTCACGGCAAGACCCATGACGGTCCCTTTTCTGCTCCGCCTGTCATATGCCGGCACGCCCGTCTCAGCCATGGCGTCCCTCACGGCCCTCGCCGCCGCGGCAGCAGGCTCAGACTGTATCACGCAGTCCTCCACATCTATGACCCTGTGCGATCCCGCGGCGTAGAAACCGCATGATATATCGCCGCCGCTCCCGGAAAAAGCGAACACTGCCTTGTTCCTGTACCTGGCGAGATTTTTCATGCCGATGACAGCGTCGATCTTCACGTCGTCCATGCCGCCGATCCTCGAAAACGCGTCTTTCACGTGCTTTTCCTTTATCTTCAGCTGCTCAGCGTAATCGTACCCGCTGAACACGCAGCCCCCGCACTCCGCGGCGTAAGGGTACGCCTCGCCCGTCCTTGCGGCCGACTTTTCATCTATAGATAAAAGCCTCGCGTTAGCGTACCTTTTTTTCACCTTCGTGAGCTCGCACGTCACCCTGTCGCCTGGCAGCGCGCCCTGCACGAACACGGCCCTTCCGTCATCAGCCCTTCCGACGCCGCTCCCCTGCGCCGTCACATCGTTTATATCTATCGTTATCTTCTGTCCGCGGACAGCCTGTCCGCCCCTGTCATTCTCCATTTTTACCTCTCTGCGGCCCTATATGATGATCCGTAGATCGATCCGCAACGTAAAGTATACCATACAGCCGCTCCAAAATAAAAAACATATTGACTTTACCGCTCCGGCCCAATAAAATATTAGTAATAAAAAAATACGTGTCACGACGAAGTGCACAGAAAGTATACCATGACTTTCTGTGCACTTTTTTTATTTGTCACACAGGATCCGGACGCGGATCTGACACACATATCAATACGTTTATCAGTTACTTTTGCGCTTATACATAAGAAAAAATCGAAAGAGGGTGACGGGGATGCCGAGGCTCAGAAGTCCTACAGAGGACTTAAACAACCGGTACATAAAAACTTCTGAAATAACTTTCTGAATTTATGATTGAATAAAATACTATACTATCGATAAAAATTGAATCAGGCCGTTATAGCTTCTGTTTGATTGAAAAATATAACTTTTTTAGAACACAGTATTTCACACAAAAACACCCGGGCTCCTTTCAGAGTCCGGGTGTTCCCTTATCATTCATTTTTCCGCTCAGGACACTTTCTTTTCGTAAGCTTCGATAGCTTCCTTATCCTTTTCGCGCTTATCCTCGATAGACTCTTCGAGCATCATGTCCTTGACCTTCATGAGCCTTGACTGGTTGCCCCTCTCGTTCTCATCGAGCTTCATCGTGATGTATTTTATCGTTTCCTGAAGCTGAGGGATCATGACGTACTCGAGAGCGTTTACGCGGCGTCTCGTCTTTTCGAGTTCGGCAGCTAAGAGCTGTGTCTCCTTTTCCTTGGCGGCAAGCTCGAGCATTGCCGGGAAAAGATCCGACATCGCGGCGATCGCCTTATCGAGTTCTCCTGACGTTCCGGCCATGCCGTAAGCGTAGATCTCTGACGGATCCTTCGCTGTCGTCTTGAAGTCGAACACAGGGACGTCCACGCTCATGATGTTCTTTGTCGAAACACTGAGCTCAACGCCCTGCTTCGGGAACATCAGAGCCTCGTCGACGGCTTCCTTGCTCATTACGGCTGACGCGATGGAAAAACTGTCGTAGACATTCTGGAGCTTTTCATCTACCTCCTGTCTCAGCTTTCCGTTCTCCCTCGCGAGATCGAGGAACTCCTTCATGAGCTGGTCCCTCTTGTCCTTCATGAGCTTGTGGCCTCGCGTCGCGGTTTTAAGCTTGTTCTTGAGCGTCGTGAGCATCATCCTCGTCGGATTGACATTCATTCTTGCCATAATATCACCTGCTTACTTTATTCAGCCGCGCCTTCGGCCTTGTCTTCAGAAGACTCAGTCCCGCCGGCCTCTCCGGCTTCAGCCTCCTTATCATCCTCTTTTCCGAGGTACTTGTCTATCAGCTTGTCATCGATACGCTTGAGCTCTGTCCTCGGCAGCATCTTGAGAAGGTCCCAGCCTATGTCGAGCGTCTCCTCTATGCTTCTGTCGGTGTCATAGCCCTGCGAAACGTATTTTTTCTCGAATTCTTCGCTGAAACGCGCGTATTTAAGGTCTGTCTCAGTAAGAGCAGCCTCGCCGAGGATAGTCTCGAGCTCGAGGTTCGATTTACCCTGGGCGTACGCGGCGAACAGCTGGTTCATCGTGTCCGCGTGGTCCTCTCTCGTCTTCCCGGCTCCGATACCTTTATCCTTGAGTCGCGAAAGCGAAGGCAGAACGTTGATAGGCGGCTTTATACCCTTTCTGTAGAGGTCTCTCGACAGGATGATCTGACCCTCTGTGATGTATCCTGTAAGGTCAGGGATAGGATGCGTGATGTCGTCTTCAGGCATCGTTACGATAGGGATCAGCGTTATGGAACCGTCGTATCCCTTCTTCCTTCCTGCCCTTTCGTACATCGTAGCAAGGTCTGTGTAAAGATATCCAGGGTATCCTCTTCTTCCCGGGACTTCCTTACGCGCTGCGGAGATCTCACGGAGAGCCTCGGCGTAGTTCGTGATATCCGTCATGATGACGAGCACGTGCATGCCTAGGTCGAATGCGAGGTATTCAGCAGCTGTGAGCGCCATACGAGGCGTCGCTATCCTTTCTACAGCAGGGTCGTTCGCGAGGTTCATGAACATGACCGTTCTGTCGATCGCGCCCGTTTTCCTGAAGTCTGAAGCAAAGAACTCAGCCTCTTCGTATGTGATACCTATAGCCGCGAAAACTACGGCGAAGTTGCTGCTGTCGTCTCCGAGCACCTTAGCCTGACGCGCGATCTGCGCGGCGAGCTGGGCGTGCGGGAGTCCGCTTCCGGAGAATATAGGGAGCTTCTGGCCTCTTACCAGAGTGTTCAGTCCGTCGATGGCGGATATTCCTGTCTGAATGAACTCTGCCGGGTAATCCCTGGCTGCAGGGTTCATAGGGAGTCCGTTCATGTCGAGGTGCTTCTCCGCTATGATGTCAGGTCCGCCGTCTGCAGGCCTTCCCATACCGTCGAAGATCCTTCCGAGCATCTCAGGTGAAACTGCGAGCTGTGTGCCGTGGCCGAGGAACCTTACAGAACTTTCCTTAAGGTTGATCCCAGCGGAATCCTCGAAAAGCTGGACGAGGGCGTTGCTGCCGTCGATCTCGAGGACACGGCAGTTCCTGATCTCGCCGTTCTGGAGCTTTATCTCACCGAGTTCATCATAAGTTACGTTTTCGACGTCCCTGACCATCATAAGAGGACCAGCGACTTCTGATATCGTTTTATATTCCTTTATCACAGCTCTTCCTCCTCTTTTGTCAGACCTGAGACTTCATCGCGGAGCTCTTTTGCGTCATTCTCGAATTCAGTCTCGACGTCTTTTTCCTCTACATATTTGAAACGTCCGATCTTTTCTCTTACAGGCAGCGAAGCGAGCTTGTCAAAAGGCGCTCCGTTCTTTACCGCCTCTGTGCAGAGATCATAGTACATCATGATGAGCTTCAGCATCCTGTACTGCTTGTCCATCGATGTGTATGTATCTACGCTGTCAAAGGCGTTCTGGTGCAGGTAGTCCTCACGGATGGACTTGCACGCCTCGAGCTTTACCCTGTCCTCGAATGAAAGGGCATCGACGCCGACGAGCTGTACGATCTCGTTCAGTTCTGCCTCTTTCTGGAGCAAAGCGAGCGCCCTGCTCCTGAGTTCAGGGAATTCCTTGTTTACATTTTCCTCGAACCAGTCTGTCAGCCTGTCTACGTAAAGCGAGTAGCTGTTCAGCCAGTTGATAGCCGGGAAGTGTCTCGCGTACGCGAGCTGCGCGTCAAGAGACCAGAAGACCTTTACGATCCTCAGTGTGGCCTGCGATACAGGCTCTGAGATATCTCCTCCCGGAGGCGATACGGCTCCGATAGCCGAAAGCGCTCCTATGCGGTCCTCGTGACCGAGTGAGACGGTCCTTCCTGCTCTTTCGTAGAACTGAGCCAGTCTCGATGCGAGGTAAGCCGGGTATCCTTCTTCACCAGGCATTTCCTCGAGTCGTCCTGACATCTCACGCAGCGCCTCGGCCCATCTCGATGTGGAGTCGGCCATGAGGGCTACGGAATATCCCATGTCTCTGAAATATTCAGCGATAGTGATACCTGTGTAGATCGATGCTTCACGGGCTGCTACCGGCATATCCGATGTGTTCGCTATGAGGATGGTCCTCTTCATGAGGGATTCTCCCGTACGCGGGTCCTTCAGTTCAGGGAACTCCATCAGTACATCGGTCATCTCGTTTCCGCGCTCGCCGCATCCGATGTAAACGACGATGTCAGCGTCCGCCCACTTCGCGAGCTGATGCTGCACGACAGTCTTTCCTGAACCGAAAGGTCCCGGAACTGCCGCGACTCCGCCTTTTGCTATAGGGAAAAATGTGTCTATTACCCTCTGTCCTGTTACGAGAGGAACGTCAGGCACCTTTTTCTCCTTGTAAGGTCTTGCGACCCTGACAGGCCACTTCTGCATCATCTGGATCTCGGTCTTTTTTCCCGACTCGTCCTCGACAACGCAGACAGTTTCCTCAACAGTGAAGTCGCCGCTCTTGATGTCAACGACTTTACCTTTTACTCCGTAAGGCACCATGATCTTCTGCTGTACGATTACTGTCTCCTGTACAGTTCCGATGATGTCTCCGTTCTCGACTTCGTCGCCGACCTTGACTGTCGGCTCGAATGTCCACTTTTTCTCTCTGTTAAGAGACGGTACGTTTACACCTCTCGTGATGTTCGTGCCGTATTTTTCGTAGATTTCTTCGAGAGGCCTCTGGATACCATCATAGATGTTTCCGATGAGTCCCGGTCCGAGTTCAACGGAAAGTCTCGCTCCCGTCGACTCTACCGGCGCGCCCGGTCCGAGTCCGGCTGTCTCCTCGTATACCTGGATAGACGCCTTGTCGCCTCTCATCTCTATTATTTCGCCTATAAGTC
>JBJETC010000149.1:0-2474 GCA_051883115.1 Anaerovoracaceae bacterium | reverse complement strand
GGGAATATTTACGCAACCTCGATCACCTTATCACCCTTCATCAGTGTGAGTAAAAAGGAGATAAAAAATGATTGAGGAAGTTAAGGAAAAAGACTTATTTTGTGAGTACTATGAACAATGGGTTTCTGTTTATAAAGAAGGGGCAATAAGACCAGTAACATTGCTAAAATATAATATGACAATTAAGTGGTTACATGAATTGATTCCACAGGTAAGATTGTGTGATTTAGATAGAATGTGTTATCAAAAGTTAATTAATTCTTATGCAGAAAAACATGAACGTCAAACAACTATGGATTTTCATCATCAATTAAAGGGTGCAATTTTAGATGCGGTTGATGAAGGTTTAATTAAAAAGGATCCGACTAGAAAAGTAATAATAAAAGGGAACGAGGTGTATTTGCGGGAAAGTAGGAATTGAGCTCGTACATTTTGTTTCATATATGGGAATTCAGGGGCAGTCTTACGGCTGCCCTTTTTTATTGGCTTCGAATCGGTATGGTATTGTTATCCAAAAGCGTACGCGTTTGCCTCAGGTAATAGAAAAACCTTTTTTTCAGTCTAAAATGGAATTAGCCGAAAAATCCGGCGGGGATATTTTGACGTAAGCCTGCCGGCCAGGAAATCCACGACATGAAAGGAATGAGGTGAAACCGTATGTATCTTTTATGGGTAATGTATTTTTATAAAGAGAATGACGAGGCTTGCGGGCTTGTTGATAAGGCTTTGAAGGAACTCAGGGACGAGGATCCGCGCTACACGTCGGTCGACGTCACTAAGATCTCAGAGGACAAGGCTCCGGAACTTGCGAAGCGCTATCCTCATGAACACGTGCCTTGCCTGTTCGTCGGCAAGAACGACAAGTATGAGTACGAGCCGGGCCAGACTTATGATGAAGTCAAGGCAAATGTAAGAAGGATAATGGATCTTTACATAAACTCATCCATTTTATAAAAAAGGCGCTCCAATTTGTGTGACTCGCGTTTTTACCACAAAGGCCAGCTGATCGTTTCGGTCAGCTGGTCTTTTGCTGTGCCCGGAACATGGTAAAATGTGTGTATCTAAGAAAGCTGAAGTGCGGCCTGAAGAAGACTGGAAGGAACCGGAATGAGCCGGGCAGGAGAAATCTATCGGGCTGAATGAGGCCGGGCAGGAGGAATCTATGATCAGAAAGTCAGGCGGAAGAGACATCGATGACGTGATGCGTATATGGCTCGAGGGAAACCTCGGGGCGCATGGTTTCATACCGCGGGAGTACTGGACCGGGAATTTTGATGCTGTGAAAAAAGCCATCCGCGAGGCTGAGGTCTATGTGCACGAAAGCGGTGAGACGGGCTGCGTAGACGGTTTTATCGGCCTTTCCGGGAACTACGTCGAGGGGATATTCGTGGACGAGCATGCTCGCTCTCATGGCGTCGGGAAGTCGCTGATCGATTTTGTCAAAGGAATCAAGCCCTCGCTTGAGCTCAGCGTATATGAGAAAAACGAGAGAGCCCTTTCTTTCTATGCGCGCGAGGACTTCAAAGTCGCCTCAGAAGAGACTGATGATGCCACAGGTGAAAAATGTCTCATCATGGAATGGGAAAAAGAAGAAACTGCAGGTGATGGACCCGGTAAATGTGAGGACGATATGGACGATATGACAGATCAGGAAACTGGATTTTCCATACGAAAAAGCACACTTCACGATCTTCCGCGTATGCTTGAGATCTACGCTTTTGCCAGGAAGTTCATGGCGGAGCACAGGAACCCGAGGCAGTGGGGCACGACGGGATGGCCTCCTGAAAAGCTGCTCAGGGCTGACATCGCGTCCGGCTGCAGCTATGTGTGTGAAGCCGACGGCCGCATCGTCGGAACTTTTTACTATAACTACGGACTGCATATAGAGAAGACTTACGAGAAGATTTTTGACGGCGAATGGCTCGGCGTCAGGGAGCTGGGCGAGGCCGGGAACACGTACGGGGTGGTGCACCGCATTGCAGGAGACGGCTCGGTCAGGGGGACCGGGTCATTCTGTATCGGCTGGGCCATGGAGCAGTGCGGGCACCTCAGGATCGACACGCACTTCGACAACAAGGTCATGCAGAACCTTCTGACAAAGCTCGGGTTTGAGCGCTGCGGCGTGATCTATGTCGAGGAGGATGACGATCCGAGGTACGCGTACGAGAAGATCAGCAGGTAAATGTCATGACTACAGATTTTGGATTTTCATGATTACGAATTCGTGGCTCTCATGATTACGGATTCGTGGCTCTCATGACTACGAATTTGTGGATTTCATGACTACAGATTTGTATTTCTTGAGATCAGCGAGTATAATCTTCTTAACAAGAATTGATTTTTCAATACTGCGGAGGCATTCATAAATGGAAAATCCAAAGTACAGACCAAGACTGATCGATAAGAAAATAGACCTATACCTCAAAGCATTCGGAGCGGTATGCATAGAAGGCCCGAAGTGGTGCGGCAAGACA
>JBJETC010000148.1:0-2496 GCA_051883115.1 Anaerovoracaceae bacterium | reverse complement strand
TGGTGCGGCAAGACATGGACTGCCGAACATCACGCGGCAAGCGAGATCAAGCTGCAGGATCCGGCAGGCAATTATCAGAACCGGAGTATAGCACAGATCTCCCCCGCTGCCGTTCTGGAAGGAGAAAAGCCGCGTCTTATAGACGAATGGCAGGATGTCCCTCAGACATGGGACGCCGTGCGGGCAGAAGTGGACAGTGAAGGTAGCAAGGGCCAGTTCCTTCTGACAGGTTCATCTACGCCAAAACATGGAGGCACGATGCACAGCGGCGCCGGAAGGATAGCGAGGGTAGCACTGCACACGATGTCGCTATTTGAAATGGGTTATTCAGATGGAAAGATCTCGCTGAAAGATATCTGCAGCGGCACGGCTCCGGACATGATGACCGGGGAAGTAAAGCTTCAGGATCTTGCCGATTTTGTCATCAGAGGCGGCTGGCCTGAAAACATAGGGATACCGATAGAGATGGCGGCCCTCGTTCCCGGGCAGTACATAGATGCTATCATAAACGACGACGCGTCCAGGATAGATAATGTCAGCAGAGACACGGGCAAAATGCGTAAGCTCCTGAAATCACTGGCGCGTAATGAGTGCACAACTGCGTCGAACAAGACGCTGATGCGGGATATCAGGGATCAGGACGGCGGCGAACTGACGCCCAGGACTGTGACGGAGTATCTCAACGTGTTCCAGAAACTTTTCCTGCTCAATGATCAGCCGGCGTATTCTTCGTCCATGAGGTCATCCGTCCGTGTAAAACAGCAGCCGAAACGTCATTTCTGCGACCCGTCGATCGCCGCTTCTCTCATGAACTGCTCTGTCGACAGCCTCATGAACGATCTGAACACGTTCGGGTCCCTTTTCGAGAGCCTGACTGAGCGGGATCTCGGTATATACGCAGATACTTTTAACGGAAAACTTTATCACTATCAGGATTACAAAGGGCGAGAGATAGACGCCGTTATAGAACTGAAAGACGGGAACTGGTGCGGCTTTGAAGTAAAACTCGGCGCGGGGGAGATCGACGCGGCTGCGGAAAATCTGCTGAAGATCAGCAGAGAATTTGAAGCGGACCCGAAGGCTAAAGAGCCACAGGCGCTCTGCGTCGTATGCGGTATGACGAATGCCGCGTACCGCCGCCCGGACGGAGTGTACGTAGTGCCAATCACATCTCTCAGAGATTGATTTTTCAACTGATAAAACAGCCCGGCCCGACCGGGGGAGAAAAAGAATGAGGTGGAAAAAATGACAATAAAAGAGATATACGAAGCTTTTGACAGGATCGGCTGCCTGACATTCGCGACCGTGAACGAAGCCGGCGAGCCGGAAGTCCGCACCGCGCATTTTGACGCGTACGACGACGAAGGTATCTACTTCATGACGATGTACACAAAAGATTTTTACAGGGAGCTCAAAGCCACTGGCAAAGTCGCGGTGAACGGCCTCTGCGCTGACAGCCAGGTAAAATACGACGAAAAAGGCTATCCGGTCTTCGACAAAGGCTATTCCATCCGTCTCACAGGCAGCGTCAAGGAGATCCCGATGGACGAAATCAAGGCGAAGCACGATCCCGCGTTCGATTTCTGCATCAAGGATCAGCAGCGCTACCCGGCCATGGTCGTTTTCTGCATCACATCGGCAAGAGGCGATATATTCGACTTTGACTTCGAAAAAGTCAGCCGCGACACGAAGCTCGAACGCAGCTATTTTTCCTATGGCGGCGCGAAGATAAAATACAAGGGCCTGCACATCGATCAGGACAAATGCATCCGTTGCGGCACGTGCGAAAAAGGCTGCACCTTCCTCGCGGCCAGAAAGAACCCGGACGGCAGCTACGAGATAGACCGCTCACGCTGCGACGAGTGCGGCGACTGCGTCGAGCACTGCCCTGCCGGTGCCGTGGAATACAGACACTGATTTTACAAAGACGATTTTTATCGGAAAAAATGAGATGACAGAGATCATTCCAGCTCAGGAAAAATTAAATGAGTTCATTTCGCGCGTCCGTGAATATACGGACGCGATCAGGCGCCATTCATGAGACGCAAAATCCCGGACAGCGGGATAGGAACGTTGGATCCCTCGTATTTATAATAAAAAGGATAGAAAACATGATTTTACTTAACAGCTTGCTAGTCGCAGCAGGAGGCGCGTGCGGCGCCGTAGGGAGATACCTCATAGGGCTCATCCACATAGAGACAGAAAGCGGCTTCCCGGTGAAGACATTCATCATAAACATCACGGGCGCTTTTATCATAGGCATCATCGCGGCGCTCGCGGAGAAAAACGCTCTGAGCCCGAAGCTCGTTACGTTCCTGAAGGTCGGTGTGTGCGGCGGTTTCACGACTTTTTCTTCGTTTGCCCTTGAGACGGATCAGCTTATGCGTGGCGGACACCCTGTCACAGCATGGACTTACGTCATAGCAAGCGTGATATCCGGCGTTGCGGCCGTGTATATAGCTGAAAAAGTTTTCGCCTGACGGCGTGACGTACTGA
>JBJETC010000147.1:0-2508 GCA_051883115.1 Anaerovoracaceae bacterium | reverse complement strand
ACACAGGGAGTACGACGAGCGGAAGTTCGCCGAAGACAACGAGCTCGAGATGGGCTCAGCTGCTGAGCTCCGAGACATGAAAGACAGGAACAGGGCTCAGGACAAGGATGCCGTGCCGGTGTTCATAAGGGGATCCGCGAAGATAAACGCGGCGCGCCGCGGAACTGTGTACCACACGGTGATGCAGCATATCGACATGGTGAGAGCGCTTTCAGAAGGCCGTGATTTTATTGAAAAATCAATGGATGACATGGTCATAAAGGGGATAATAACGGCCGAAGAGAAAAATTCCGTCGATACGGAAAAGATCGCCGCTTTTTTCCGCACGGACCAGGCCGCTGAATGCGCAGAAGCCGCGCGGAACGGGAAACTCAGGCGCGAGCAGCCTTTTTCCATGCAGATAGAGAAAAACGGCGAGCACTGCTACGTCCAGGGTATCATAGACTGCTATTACGACAGCGGCGACGGCCTCGTTCTGATAGACTACAAGACAGGCCGCGTCGATCCGTCTAAGCCTGACGAGGAGGAAAAGCGGATCGTCGGCATGTACCGCACGCAGATGGCTGTCTACGGCCGGGCACTCAGTCTGGCGGCCGGCATACCGGTGAAAAAGACGTATCTTTATCTTTTCGGACTTGATAAATTTGTGGAGGTAAAAATATGAGTGACAATACGATAATATTCGAAGGCGGCGGCCTCAGGGGGATATTCGCTGCCGGCGTCATTGACTACCTGCTCGACAACGACATCAGATTCGACAACGTGATCGGCGTTTCTGCCGGCGCGTGCCATGCATGCAGCTATGTGGCAGGCCAGAGGGGAAGGGCATACGCGACATCTACGGATTACCTCGATGACCCGAGGTACTGCAGCATAGAGAGCCTGCGCAAGACAGGCGACATGTTCGGCGTTGACTTCCTCTATCACGAGATACCGGAAAAGCTTTATCCTGTAGACAACGAGGAGTTCAAGAAGCGCGGCATGCATTTTGAAGCCGTGATGACGAACTGCATCACGGGAAAGGCGGAGTACCCTGTCATAAAAGATCTCCTCAAGGACATGAGATACATAAGGGCGTCGAGTTCGCTCCCTGTCCTCGCGAGGATGGTTCCGATAAAAGGCTATGTCTACATGGACGGCGGCATCGCCGATTCCATCCCTATAAGGCATTCCGAGGAGGAAGGCCACGAGAAGAACGTTATCGTCCTGACTCAGCCGAGGGATTACGTGAAGAAAAAGACATCGCCGCTCATAACTTCGAGCGTTATAAGGACGAAATACAGGGATTACCCGATGATGCTCGAGGACCTGAAGACAAGGGCGGACAGATACAACGAGACGCTGGAATATATAAGGCAGAGGGAAAAAGAAGGCAAGGCTTTTGTGATCGCTCCTATGGGGCCTCTCAATATCGGCCGTACCGAAAAGAACCTGAACAAGCTCACGCTTGCGTACAGGGAAGGTTATTACGTCGCGGAAGGCCTTGGAGAAAAGCTAAAGGCTTTCATGGAAGGCTGATTCTGAGAAAAAATCAGGCATGCGGAGCATCTTATGCCTGACCGCGGCAGCACAGATCTTAATATTTGATTTAAAATTAAATGACGAGGGGAGCCTGAAGCTCCTCTCGTCTATTTTAGTTCTGTTAAAACCCCTTCTGACTGAAACCCTCTGCGTGAGGCTTTTATTAAAGCACTCCTTCAGCAAGCATAGCGTTAGCTACTTTCTCGAATCCGGCGATGTTAGCGCCTGCTACGAGGTCGTAGCCGAGTCCGTATCTTGCGCTTGCTTCTTCGCACTGAGCGTGGATGTTGACCATGATCTTCTCGAGCTGGTCATAGACCTGTTCAGGTGTGAAGAATGTGTGCTGTGCATCCTGGCTCATCTCGATGCATGAGCATGCTACGCCGCCGGCGTTCGCTGCCTTTGCAGGTCCGATGACGACACCGTGCTCCTTGAGGTATGCGGTGGCTTCAGGTGTTGTAGGCATGTTTGCGCCTTCGCAGATGTACTTTCCGCCGTTAGCGACGATCTGTTCAGCGTCCTCAAGCGTGATCTCGTTCTGTGTAGCGCATGGGATGTAGATCTCAGCAGGAACTTCCCAAGGCTTTTTGTCAGGGAAGAATTCAGCGCCTTCATACTTGTCAGCGTAAGGCGAGCATTTTCTCTTTCCTGAAGCTCTGAGCTCAAGCAGATAATCGACCTTATCGCCGGATACGCCGTCCTTATCGAGGACATATCCTTCGTGGTTGGAGATGGTGATGACCTTTGCTCCGAGTTCGTTCAGCTTCTTGATCGTTCCCCATGTAACGTTGCCGTATCCGGAAACGACTACTGTCTTGCCCTCGAGTGTCTCTCCGAAGTGCTTGAGCATCTCTCTCAGATAGAATACGACACCGTATCCCGTAGCTTCAGCTCTTCCTGCGAGTCCTCCGAATGTGAGGCCCTTGCCGCTCAGAGCGCCTTCATATCTGTTCGTGTATTTCTTGTAAGCTCCGAACAGGTATCCGA
>JBJETC010000146.1:0-2509 GCA_051883115.1 Anaerovoracaceae bacterium | reverse complement strand
TTACGGGAGCATCCCTCTTATGACGCTCGAGCATCCGATGACCGGGAGAGGCATCAGGAACAGCCGGTACGGCAGCTATGTGTTCAGGCGCAGGCCTTTCAGCAGCCAGACGTATCTGACTAAAAGCACTTCGCTCGCTGATGCTGCAGATCTTATATGTGAGCTTTGCGCCGGGGCGCCGAGGGCTGACGGCTATCCGAGGAGGATATATGTGGATCCCGGAGACCGTGTCGAATAGTTCTATAAACGACGAGCCCCGGGCGGCCGTGATATACAAGTTTCAAAGACATGAAAAAATGCTGTGGGTATAGACCCGCAGCATTTTTATTTTCGGATATTCGATTTTCCCGGGTGCGCCTCGCCGTGTCTTTATGACAGGGAGGCAGGACCGGGACTTTATTTTTCCGCGGCATCCTCAGCCGCGAGCTCTTCAGCTTCCTTTTCCTCGAATCCGAGGAACGATTTTGTCCTTTCTTTCTTCGGGTGTTCGAAGACTTCTTCAGGTGTCCCCTGTTCGACGATGACGCCTCCGTCTATGAACATGACCTTGTCGGAAACGTCGCGCGCGAAGCTCATCTCGTGTGTCACGACTATCATCGTCATTCCCTGCTCAGCGAGCTTTTTCATTACGTCGAGGACTTCCCCGACCATCTCGGGGTCGAGAGCCGATGTAGGCTCGTCGAAAAGCATGATCTCAGGGTCCATGGCGAGCGCTCTCGCGATGGCGACACGCTGCTGCTGTCCGCCGGAAAGCGACTTAGGCTTCGCATTCGCTTTTTCCTCAAGACCTACCATTTTGAGGAGCTTCATCGCTTTTTTCTCTGCTTCTTCCTTAGCCATGTGCTTTACGTGGATAGGAGCGCATGTGACGTTGCCGAGCACCGTCATGTTGGCGAAAAGATTGAAGTTCTGGAATACCATGCCCATCTTTTCGCGCATGCTCGTGATGTTTTCCTCAGTGACCTCTTCGCCGTCTATTTTTATCGACCCGGAATCAGGTTTCTCGAGACGGTTGAGGCAGCGCAGGAATGTTGATTTTCCGCCGCCTGACGGTCCGATTATGCAGAGCACTTCGCTGTCGTTCACCGTCTGGCTTATCCTCTTCAGGACCTGCAGATCGCCGAAGGATTTTTTCAGATCGCTAATTTCTATCATTTTATCCCTCCTGCAATACTACTTTGCCATCTTTCTTTCCATATACAGAACGAGCTTGGAAAGTGGAATGGTGAAAACGAGGTAAACGATGGCTACGCCGATGTACGCCGTGAACGGGTCGAATGTCCTCGATGAGAGGAGCACGCCTTCACGCATGATTTCTACGACGCCGGCGAATGAGAGTACTGATGTTTCCTTTATCATCGTTACGAATTCGTTGCCGAGCGACGGGAGTATGATCCTTACAGCCTGCGGTACCACTACGAGGCGCATGGACTGCTTGTGCGTCATCCCGAGAGAAGCGGCAGCTTCGAGCTGTCCTTTGTCGACTGCCTGGAGTCCGCCCCTTATGATCTCTGCCATGTAAGCGGCGCTGTTGAGGCCGCAGACTATGATCGCAGGTATAACGAGGTACGGCCATTTGAATTCATTGCCGAAATACTGCACGAGTACAGGCACACCGTAAGCCAGTATGAACAGCTGCACTACGAGTGGCGTTCCCCTTACAATATCAGTATATACGAGTGAGATCCCTCTCAGCACGCCGATCTTCGACATGCGCATGAACGCGAGAAGGAAACCGAGTATGAGGCCTATCACAACAGCGATCGCGCTGACGCTCATCGTGGCCGGTACGCCCCTGAAGGCCGTCGTTATGCCGAGCCAGAGGCCGCTTAAAAAATTCATCATTTTTCTGTTTCCTGTATATCAATAACTAAAATAACTGACTATTTAAATCGAAATAAAAGCCAGCCTGCTGTTCACCGAGCCGCGCTCGCGCAACATACAGGCTGACCAACAACTTTTACATCATATATTAAAATCGTAAAATTGTCTATAGAAATCAGTCTTCTAAGATGTATAAATTTTCAATATAAGGCTTACGCGTTGTCTGATGTGTAAAGCGGTTCAAGATCCCACTTCTCGCAGAGCTTCTCGTATGTGCCGTCCTTGATGATGGCGTTGAGTCCCTTGTTGATCTTCTTGAGGAGCGTCTTGTTGCCCTTCTTGACTGCGATGCCGTAGCGCTCAGCGTTCAGGACCTTGCCGACTGCCTTGAACTTGTTCGGGTGTTTCTTCATGTAGACTTTACCGACGGAAACGTCGATGATCACTGCGTCGACATCGCCGTTCTGGAGCTGCATTACGCATGTGTCGAATCCGTCGAGGATGACAGCCTTCTTGATCTTGCCCTTTTTCTCGAGAGCCTGTGCCTTGTCAGCACCTGTCGTGGCTGTCTGGCTCGCTACCTTCATGGAAGGTGTGAGGTCGTTGATGCTCTTTATCGTCTTGTTGTCCTTCTTGACCATGACGATGAGTCCTGATTTGTAATATCTCTTTGAGAAATCTACTT
>JBJETC010000145.1:0-14206 GCA_051883115.1 Anaerovoracaceae bacterium | reverse complement strand
GTGTTGTCTTACCGTGGTCTACGTGTCCGATAGTACCGATATTGATATGCGGTTTAGTTCTGTCAAAATGCTCTTTTGCCATGATAAACTCTCCTTTTACTTACAATATCTATTTTTATTATAAAAAACTGGAGCTGTTGAGCAGACTTGAACTGCCGAACCTCTTCCTTACCAAGGAAGTGCTCTACCGACTGAGCTACAACAGCCCATTACTGGTTTATCCTACTATATTTTCATTCCAATGTCAATCGGCCCGAACGGGCTGATCACGGGCTTCAAAGGGACTTGCGGATATATGTCTCCCGGTAAAAAAAGAGCCAGAAAAAGTTCGATCTAAAAAAATCGATCCCGGCTCATGGCCGGGACCGAATAAATGTCTGCTTATCAGCTCACATTGCCTGAAGGCTTACCTGTCAGCCTTTTTTCTGAAGCGGAGCGCAAGCGCTGCAGCGAGTCCTGCCGCAGATGCTATGAGGACTGCAGCTGCTGACATATCCGTGCTGTCGCCTGTCCTCGGAGTGCTGCCGTCTGCACCAGTCTTCGAAGGTCCTTTGCCCGAATCCTGTCCGTCCGGCTTTACGACAGGCTTATTATCAGGCTTACCCGGATCATCAGGTTCGTCCGGCTTATCGCTCTTTACGGATACGTTATTGAACAGGATGCTGTCAACTGTCTCTCCATCGCATGTGATCACAGCATCGACGCGCATGCCGCCCGTCCTGCTGTCATCCTGCGGTGTGAGCACGAGCTCATACTTCCTCGTATCGTAGATATAGAGCTCCGTTCCGGAGACCTCATAGACAGTGTACCTGTATGTCCTGCCGATGTCTTCGGACGTGAAGCTGAGGCTCTCGAATGACGCGAGTCCCTGATCGTCAGTCTCGGCATATTTAACAGTACCGTCATCCTCGTTTTTCAAAGCGATGATGAAGTGGCCCTGCGTCGGCGTCTTCCCGTCGACAGTCTTGTGAGCCGTTACGGTATATGAAGCCGATCTCGTGTCTTCAGGCTGCTCAGGCTCATTACCTCCTGCGATCTCCGCCGTAGCCGTTATGAGGCGCGTATCAGCAGGGAGTGTCGAGTCGCTGCCTTCAGGATCCTGGTAAGCTGTCCATGTGAAGTCATAGTCTTCCGCGCTGTCAGCTGTGTAAGCCATGCCGCGGAACCATCCCGTGACTTCGCCGTCTATCCTGAGTGTCGTGCCGGCAGAAAGCGAACTGTCGGTCTTTACGCTGTAAACCTTTATGTCGAGATCATCAGGGACCCGATCTATGTCAGCCTTGAGATCAGTGAACCTGCTGTAATCTTTCTTCAGGACCATCGTGACTGTCAGTGTCCCAGCGTCCCTGTCGAACACAGCGCCTCCGTCAGGGATCTCGAATACCGATGTATCGCTTAGCTCAGCGCGGACGTCGTCCGTGAACTTCATGCCATCAGGCAGCTTGAGCACAGCTTTGAACCCGCTTTCTATATCCTTAGTCTTTATGCTGGAATCATCGCCTTCGTGACGGTCCGCCATGAGGCCGATCCTGTTCTTTATAGGTGTCACAGTCAGCCTGCCAGTGATGTCGACAGTATCACCTGCGTTCATCTTGTATGTCGACTCATGCTGTGTATCAGCGCCGCTTCCCGTACCGAAGAGGATATCTCCCGGGAGATCGCCGTCCTGCGATATCTTCGAAGGAACACCGAGCGTGAACGCTATCGTGTCGTCAGATGAGCTCTGCCTGTAGTCGCGCCCCTCATCGTTCTGGACCGTGTCCCATCTGAAGTTGTAGTATCTCGCCTTTCCCGACTCTGTCACGGCAAGTCCCGTGAAATCGCCTGTGACTTCGCCTGTTATCCTGAGTCTCGATCCCGGCTCGATGCTGTCATCTGTGCGGACACCTGTGAGCGTTACGTTGAGCTCGTCCGACATACCTGTGATATCTCTGTGCAGGTCTGAGAACTTCTCGTAGTTTTTGTTCAGTGTCATCGTGACAGTGACCTTGCTCCCGTCCGAGGAGATCTCGACGCCGTCTTCAGGGATGCTGAAGACATCAGTCTTATCGAGTTCTGCTTTTACGTCCTTCAGTGATACGCCTTCAGGGACGCTGAACACTGCCTTGAATGTCGAGGAAACACCTGATGTCTTTATCGTATCAATGCTGTTCCCCGTATGCTCATACTGCATGGCGAGCTGCGATATCTGTTCCTTTATAGGCGTTATGTCTAGATTGCCCGTGAACTCGAGCTCCTGTCCCGGCTTTACGAAATATACGTGATCTGACGCCGTATCGCCGTCCGAGAGTATGTCCCCCCTGAGCTCAAGGCCGAAGTCCTTCACTTCCTCAGCCCCGGACGACGGGTCAAAATCCCATCCGACGTAATATGTCGTATCGCCGTTTATGACATCCGACGAATATACCGGGCTCAGAGCCTCCGGTTCGTTATAAAGGTAATACCATTTTAGTGATAAAAAGCCTCTGCTCTTCTGCTTGAAATATTCTCTCGTCGCAAACGGAGATCCCGATCCTGTAAAAGATGAAACTTCTATGCCCGCGTCTTCCAGCGCATCCGAGAGCCTGGATCCGTCCTGTACCTTCTTGTTGAGCACAGCCGTTTCGCCGCCGGCTTTGTCTGTCTTTACTGTGAAAAGATCGCTCTGTGTCTTGAAAATGCTGTCATCTCTGAACTTTCCGCCGTTAGCCGAGACTTTGACCGTCACGAGGACAGGCTCGTACTGGGCGTAAAGCGATACTGTCTTTTCGCCGTCCGGGATCTTCACCTTTTCGCCCGGCATGATTTTTTCTCCTGTGCCGTCAGCCTTCGTGTTCCAGCTCGTGAATCTCCAGTGCTCAGCCTTGAATTTTGAGTTCTTCCTGACGACCGCATCATAGCTCAGAGCTTCCTGCTCACCTGTGCCGTCGTTCGAGGACGAAATGTATCTTACGTCTGATCCGCCTTTGTTCTTATGATATACGACGCTCTTCGTCTCTGTTTTTTCCCACTTGGCGTAAACTGTGAGAGGGGCTGTGACGGCGGTCTTATCGACATCGAACTTGTGCTCGCCGCTGTCATCCCTGTAATACCAGCCCGTGAACCTGAAGCCTGCCGCTGTCGGCTCATCGAGGACGTACGTTTTCTCTCCGTCCGCTTCGGACGCCGCTCCTACGGCATATCCGCGCATGGCCGGTACCGTCCTGTCTTCAGACGAGCCGTCGCCGAACATGGCGTCTACAGTCTCATCGCCTTCGTTCAAAGTGAAAGTCACTTTTTCCGCCGGGGCCCAGACGCGTTTCTGGCCGTCGTCATTAGCTCTCGCGACATTATACGTGTACGTCCCGCCGTTCTTATTGACGAGCTCGAGCGACGTTACAGAAGGGTCCGCAAGCTTGAAAAGCGTGAGCTTCTCATTACCGTTCGCCTCTCCGTTCGTCGGCGTCTGCCTGCTCTCATAGCCCGGCTTCATGTACGTCTTGTGCGTGCCGCCTGTCACGGTGTAGCTCCCGTTAACTCCTACAGCATCGCCGTCAGAAGACGCAGCCGTCTCGATCACGGACGATCCGTCTATATGGAGGTTCGATCTGCCGCTGTAACCCGCGACGATGAACCCGCCCTTGACATTATCCGCTCTGAGCGTTGAGTTATTAACATTCAGCGTGCTGCCGTAGTTAACATTGAAACCTCCGTCAGAGCTGTCCTTTACGGTCATCGTTGAATCATTCAGCGTCAGACCTCTGTCGGAAACCACATTCACCCTTGAACCGGAGACTGTGATATTCGAATTCGTCACTACGGCATCTGTTTTCTGCCTGTCGTCGATGATCGCGAGCACGTGGCCGCCCGTCATGCCGTTAGGGTTGAACCTGCCGCTTATGCTGAAGTTACTGTTGTTTACTCTGAAAGCAGGGTACGGGTAAAGCCATACGTCTTTCACCGTCATGTCGACATTGTCAAGATCTATGTTCCTGTAGTCGTAGCCGTTGCGGCCTCCTCCGTTCCAGATGACAGTGGCGTTCCTGAACACTGTGCCGGTGCCTGTCTGCAGGCCTGTGCAGTCTGACGCGGCATCGATCCTCACATCGAGTGCGGATCGCGATGTGCCGCGCATCTCTCCGAGAAGGCTGAGTCCTGTCCTGACATTCGAGAAAACGTAGTTCCCGTCATTCATCGAAGCGCCTGCCCTGATCGTGAGCGGCGTATTGGAATCCGTCATCCTGAGCGTCGCGCCGTTTTCACAGCGTACCGCGGATCCCGAGTCTATGATGATGCCGCTTCCGCCTTTGACAGTGGTGTCCCCCGAAACGACAAGATCGATGTTCCTGCTGACTGTCCCGCTGAGTTTTGCCGGCTCTGAGGAAAAATCGCCCTGCACGTGCACTGATGCTCCGTCAGGCGCAGCCGCCACTGCCTCCTGCAGTGTTTCATATGTTGTTTCTCTGTCATCATTTATCCATATAGCTCTGCCTGATCCGCCGTCTGCCGGACCGCCGTCCGCAAAAGCAGGAGCAGCGCCCGAAATCAGCATCCCGAATGTAAGGGCGATCGCCAGGATAAAAGCCGCTGCGCGTTTGAGCGCCGGTTCTAACTGTTTCATATATCACCTCAAGTAATAGTTATTATATATTTGCATTATTAAATATATTTATCGCATTGACTTGGTAAATGATAACACAATACACATGTTTGATACAACACTATTTTTTCCGGATTTTCCGCCTTTTTACGGCACGATGACGACCCGCGGCCCCGCTCCCGTGCAAAGAGTGCTTCACAGGGCACAGCCACCGGAAAATAATGAACGATTTATTATTTTGAATACGAAATAACCGGCATGTCAGACAAATGAGATAATTACTGTATATATAAAAGTATCATTTGAGACAAAAAAAAGACCCGCCATGAGGCGGGCCGGATATACATGATCTAACGCGCGCGGGCCACGGCTTCGAATGCCTTCCCTGCGGCTTTGACCGTCTTCCCGATGTCTTCATCGCTATGCGCGAGCGAGATGAAATTCGTCTCGTACTGCGATGGCGGGAGGCATATGCCTTCATCGAGCATCGCATGGAAATACGTCCTGAAAGCGTCCATGTCGCAGGCGCAGACATCATCATAGTTCTCAGGATCTTTTTCCGAGAAGAACACGGTGAACATGGATCCGAGGTGATGGACATGGACAGGGACGCCTGCTCTGTCTGCTGCTGCCTGGATCTCGCCGCACATGTACGAGCATTTCTCCGTGAGCGTATCGCACACGTGGTTTTCCTCAACGTATGAGAGCTGGGCTATCCCGGCGGCCATAGCGAGCGGGTTCCCCGAGAGGGTGCCGGCCTGATAGACAGGACCTGCAGGCGATACCATGCTCATGATCTCGCGCTTCCCGCCGTATGCCGCGATAGGAAGGCCTCCGCCTATGACTTTGCCGAGGCACGTGATGTCAGGGTCTATACCGTAGATCGACTGGCTGCCGCCCTGCGCGGAGCGGAAGCCCGACATGACTTCATCTATTATGAGGAGCGAGCCGTATTTTTTCGTGAGCTCGCGTATCGCCCTTAAGTACCCGTCTTTCGGGAGGACGAGGCCCATGTTGCCCGGGGTCGGTTCCATGATGACGGCCGCGATCTCGCTGCCTTTTTCTTCGAAGACTTTTTCGAGGGCGGGGAGGTCGTTGAACGGGACTGATATCGTGGTCGCGGCGGTCCCTTTTGTGACGCCGGGGCTGTCAGGGACGCCGAATGTGGAGGCGCCGGAGCCGGCCTGGACGAGGAGTGCATCGCTGTGGCCGTGGTAGCAGCCGATGAATTTCACGATGTACTCGCGGTCTGTGCAGGCGCGGGCGACTCTTATGGCGCTCATCGTGGCTTCTGTGCCGGAGTTTACCATGCGGACCATGTCCATGGACGGCACGAGGCTGACGACTTTTTCGGCGAGTCTGACTTCTGCTTCTGTAGGCATGCCGAAGCTGGTGCCGCGGGCGGCGGCGGCTGTGACGGCTTCTGTTACGACGGGGGCGGCGTGGCCGAGGATGAGGGGGCCGTATGAGAGGATGTAGTCTATGTACTCATTGCCGTCGGCGTCGTAGACTTTGCTGCAGCTGCCGCGCGTTATGAACGGCGGTGTGCCGCCTACGTTCCTGAACGAACGGACAGGGCTGTTCACGCCTCCCGGTATGTATTTTTTCGCTTCGTCAAAAAGCGCAGCTGATGTGTCGAGCTTCATGTTATCATTCTCCTTTCAGCCATCTCGCGACGTCGAGAGCGTAATACGTTATTATCATCTTCGCACCGGCTCTCTTGAAACTGAGCATCGTCTCCATGACGATGCGTTTTTCATCTATCCAGCCCTTTTCAGCGGCCGCTTTTATCATGGCGTATTCGCCGCTTACGTTGTAAACGCAGAGCGGGCGGTTGAATGTGTCGTGCACGCGGCGTGTCACGTCCTGATAAGCCATGGCAGGCTTCACCATCACGATGTCGGCGCCTTCCTCTATGTCGAGAGCTACCTCGCGCAGAGCCTCGTCGCTGTTGCACGGGTCCATCTGGTAGCCCTTGCGGTCGCCGTGGTCCGGAGCGGAATCCGCAGCCGCGCGGAAAGGTCCGTAATACGCTGACGCGAACTTGGCGCTGTATGCCATGATCGCTACATTCGTATAGCCGGCTTCATCGAGCGCCGACCTCATGGCAGCGACATATCCGTCCATCATATTCGAAGGCGCGATGATGTCTGCTCCGCAGCGAGCCTGGCTCACAGCGAGCTTTTTCAGGTTCTCGAGCGTAGGATCGTTATCAACGTCCCCGTTTTCATCGAGCACGCCGCAGTGGCCGTGCGTTGTGTATTCGCAGAAGCACGCGTCTGTGATGACGACGAGATCAGGGTATTTTTCCTTGATCGCCTTTGTCGCCATCTGGACAGGTTCATTGTCGTCCCACGCGCTGCTGCCGATCTCGTCCTTGTACGAAGGGATGCCGAAAAGCAGGACAGCCGGGATCCCGAGCTCCGCGGCTTCTCCCGCAGCCTCAGTCACGCGGTCGACAGACCACTGGTAATTGCCTTTGAGCGTCTCTATCTCTTTTTTCACATTCGTCCCCGGCACGACGAACAGGGGAAAAATGAGGTCGCTCACGCTGAGCGAGGTCTCCCTTATCATACTGCGAAGATTCTCCGACGCGCGCATGCGGCGCGGACGGTAAACTGGAAATCCTGTCATTTTCTACATCTCCTTGTTTTCATTCTTTTTTCCACTGTCAAAATATTTCTCTATCGCCTCGACGAGGCCGTCTATCGTGTATTTTTCAGCCGTCACTTCAGGCTTTATGCCGAACTTCCCGCACTCTGCAGCAGTGACGGGTCCTATGGCCGCCGCAGCTGTCCCGCTGAGGAGCGATGCGTCGCCGTCCAGTGCTTTCATGAAGTTCCTCACCGTGGAAGAGCTCGTGAATGTCACGCAGTCAGCGCGTCCTTCCCTGAGGGCATCTCTGAGCTCGTCCATGTTCCCGCAATCTGCCTCTGTCCTGTAGACCGGGACGATCTCAACGTCCATCCCGGCTTCGCGCAGCGTGTCAGGGAGGACTGCCCTCGCCTCAGCCGCTCTAGCGATCATGACCCTGCTGCCTTTTTTCATCCTTGAAAGAAGCGCTTCTGAAAGGTCTTCAGCCTTGTATGAATCCGGCACGACGTCTGCGCTGATGCCATGCTCCATGAGTTCTTCCGAAGTCGCGGGACCTATCGCACCTACGCCGAGGCCGGCAAGCGCTCTCGCGTCGAGACCGCGGCCGTATAGCATCTCGAAAAAGCGTTCCACTCCGTTCGCGCTTGTAAAAATGATCCAGTCGAAGTCTTTCAGCCTGTCTATCGCGTCGTCTACGAGACCCGGGTCGTCGGGCCCGCATATCTTTATCGCCGGCACTTCTATGACAGCCGCTCCTTCTTCTTCCAGCCTCTCTGTCAGGGCGCTTGCCTGCGCGCGAGCCCTCGTCACGACGATGGTCTTCCCGAAAAGGGGCTTTGTCTCGAACCAGTTCATTGTCTCCCTGAGTTTTACCACCTCGCCGACTATGAATATGGCAGGCGGCCTGAGCCCGGCATTCTTAACGTCTTCGCAGGCTTTTCCCACTGTTGTCACGAGTGTCCTCTGCTCAGGGTGCGTGCCCCAGCGGATGACTGCAGCCGGCGTATCTGCAGGGCGGCCGTATTTCATGAGCTGCGCCGTGATCTTTTCCAGGTTCTCTATCCCCATGAGGAACACGAGCGTATCAGCGCCGTTTGCGATAGCTTCCCAGTTTATCCCCGACTCGGCGCGCGTCGGGTCTTCGTGGCCCGTTATCACCGAGAACGAAGCCGCTACTTTTCTGTGCGTCACAGGGATGCCGGCGTATTCAGGCACCGCTACGGCGCTCGTTATTCCAGGCACGAGCTCGAACGGTATACCGTTTTCCTCAAGCAGGATAGCTTCCTCTCCGCCTCTTCCGAAGACGAACGGATCGCCGCCCTTGAGACGCGCGACTGTCTTTCCTTCCTTCGCGCGGTCGACGAGCAGCTGGCTTATGTCTTCCTGCTTCATGGTGTGATGGCTCGACGCCTTCCCGACGTAGACGCGCTCGGCGTCTTTTTTCGCCCATCCGAGGATGCGCGGGTCCGACAGCCTGTCGTAGACGACGACATCTGCCTCTTCCAGGCACTTGCGGCCTTTCAGCGTGAAGAGCCCCGGATCTCCCGGCCCTGCTCCTATAAGATAAACTCTGCCTTTGTTTTCCATAACATCTCTCCTATAAAATCTCGGCCAGGATAGCGTCCCCGCCGTTTCTGAGCATCTTTTCACCGAGCATGCTCCCTGTCGAAGCTCCGTCTCCCGGGGCGCACTCCGCGCTGTCCTTTATGAATCTGCTGCCGTCGAGCGATGATATCACGGCCGTGAGTTCGAGCGCCGCTCCGCTCAGTTCAGCGTGGACGCCGACAGGGACCTGGCAGCCTCCGCCTATGCGCGTCATGAACGCACGCTCGGCGTCTGTGCAGGCTCTCGTCTCTGTGTCGTTGAGGAACCCGAGCATACCGCGGACCTCTTCATCGTCCTCTCTGCACTCAATCGCGAGCGCTCCCTGACCCACGGCCGGCACACAGATCTCAAAGGGGATGTTTTCCCTGATCCTGTCCGCGTGTCCGAGGCGCTTAAGTCCCGACGAAGCGAGGACAACAGCGTCGAACTCTCCATCGTCGAGTTTCTTCAGTCTCGTGTCGACGTTCCCGCGCAGGTCCCTGACGTCGAGGTCAGGACGCCATGCGAGGAGCTGCGCTTTTCTCCTGAGGCTCGATGTCCCGACGACCGCGCCCTCCGGCAGATCTTCAAGTCTTTCGAATCTATTGCTGACAAAAGCGTCGCCCGGATCTTCGCGCTTTGTGACTGCTGTGATGCAGAGCCCGTCCGGCAGCTGCATCGGCATGTCCTTGAGGCTGTGCACGGCGAGGTCTGTCTCGCCTGTCAGGAGCGCTGACTCGAGTTCCTTTGTAAAAAGGCCTTTGTCGCCTATCTTCGCGAGAGGCACGTCGAGTATCTTGTCGCCTTTTGTCACTATCTTCGAAAGCCCGACCGTGACGCCGGGGTATTCGCTTTCGAGCCTGCCCTTGATGTATTCGCTCTGCCACATGGCGAGCCTGCTTTTTCTCGTGCCTATAACAAGTCTTTTTTTCATGACCTCCCTTTGTCCTCTCCTTTTTCTCTGTCAAGCATGAACAGCGTGCTGACGCCGTCTCTCAGCAGTGTTTCCTTCTCGGTCCCCGCCGCGTTCACCATGTTCATCATCGGCTCGCGCAGGAACCTGTGCATCATTTTTTCGCTCATCTCTTCGATCTTGTGCCTGTCCTCGTCCGAGAGATCAGGTATCTTCTTCATCGTCTGCTCGACCAGGTGGCTCCTGTAGACGTCGAGTCTGTCCTGGAGCGTGACCATGACAGGTCTCATCGGCAGGTAGCGCAGGCGCTCCTTAAGGCTCACGAGGTCCTCCTCGACTATCTCGCGGGCTTCCTCGGCGTCCTGCAGACGCTCGGCCTTGTTCGAGTCTACTACGCTTTTCATGTCGTCTATGTTGTACAAAACGATGCCGTCGAGTTTCTCGACTTCCGGGTCGACGTCGCGCGGTACGGCTATGTCGATCAGGACGAGCGGTGTCTTTTTCTCCCTGTTCCTCAGCGCTTTCTGCATCGCGTCGTGAAGGATTATGTAATGAGGGGCGCCTGTCGACGTTATGACGATGTCGGCGTTCGCGGCGTGGATGAGAAAATCGTCGAACCTGATGACTTTTCCCCTGAACCTGTCGGCGAGCTCTCTGGCGTGCCTGTAATTCCTGTTCGACACGAATATCGACGGGGCGCCTTTGTCGAGAAGGTGCTGGGCCGTGAGCTCGCTCATCTTCCCGGCGCCGATCACGAGTATGTCGGCGTTCTCAAGGCTCCCGAGGACGTCTGTCGCGAGGTCGACCGCCGCCGATGAGACGGAGACGCTGCGGCACGCTATCCGCGTTTTCGCCCTTACCTTTTTCCCTGTCGCGATGGCCTGGTTGAACACTGTGTTCAGCACCGTCGATGTCGTGGCGTTCGAGCGCGCCAGGTGGTAAGCGTCCTTGACCTGGCTCAGGATCTGGCCTTCGCCGACTATGAGCGAGTCGAGGCTGCTCGTGACGAACAAAAGGTGGCGCATGCATTCCGTCCCTGACCATACGTAAAAATATTCATTGTCGAGTTTCTGCCCGGCGAGGCGCTCCGCGGCGGTACCCACCTGCTCGAGTGCTTCTGCCGGCTGATCCGTTGTTATGTAAAGCTCCGTCCTGTTGCATGTCGAGAGGAGCACGCCCTCATCGATGACGCCCGAGTGGCGGATGAGCCTGAGGAGGTGCTTTACACCGCTCCTCGTGAACTTGAGCTTTTCCCTCACCTCAACGGGTGCTGTCCTGTGATTCAGCCCTATAACGATTGATCGCATCTGAAATCCGCTCCTTTGCTTTATCTGAACTGCCTTTTTTCACATCTTCAATGATCCCGTGATCCAGCGTTTCCTCCCAGAATCTCACGCGCGCCCCGGCATCAGGCTCGAGCGCCTTCATCTCGGCACGCTTTTCCCTGAGAAAAACAGCGAGGTCGCCAAAATCGCTCCCGTATGTCATCTCGAGATCTTCCTTCAGGAGCTTTGCCAGCATAGGCGTCCCGCCCGTTGACACCGTGAACTCGACAGGTCCTGTGCTGTATGACGCTGACGAGATAAAATCCCCCGCCCCGGGGTCGTCCGCGACGCTCACGAGTATGCCGAGCCTTTTCGCGTCCTGTGCCACGAGGGCGTTGGCCTCCCTGCTGTCCGTAGCCGCTATCACTAAAAAAGCGCCTTCCGGGTCTCCCGCGCGATAGTCCCTCCTGATAAAACGAAGCCCGGCGTTCTCCCGTACCTCGTCTTCGAGCTCCCGGCACACTTCCGGGGCTATGACAGTCACCAAAGCGCCTGCCTCAAGGAGCTTCCTTACTTTTCGCGCAGCGACCCTTCCGCCGCCTGCTGTAACGCAGCGCTTCCCGTTGAGATCGAGACGCACCGCATAATTAAAAGATCCGTCTGACATCGGTCTTTCTCCTCTATGCTTCCTCTGCTTCCATACCGCTCAGCCTCCGCCCTTCCGGCTCCGGCCTGTCACGGTATAAAAAAATGCGCCTGACTAAAAGCCAGACGCATACGTTTTTCTGCATCACACTCCACGGGAACGCCGCGAGATATCCGGAATATGAATATCCTGACTTGCGATCCAGGCATGATGTCAAACCGATGCCAACGTCCGTTCCCGCCTTCCCGCGATCTCTCGCAGTGGCTGGCTGTACGCATGAGAACGTCCTCTCGCTTACAGTACCGTTTCTGTGCGGGGATTCTCACCCCATTCCTCTTTTCCGCTGTAAAAAAGCGGTTATTCCGGTAAATATTGAATTTTTTCAAATCATTGAGGCAAAATATCCGGATTATCAGGTATTTCGCACAAGAAAAATGATATCACCCTGTCTTCACATAGTCAACACAAACTATTTTTTCAGCCCATTTTAAAAGGAGCCCGTGAGGGCTCCCGAAATGACGATGCGCCGGATCTCCGGACTGCCGCTCAGCGGCATCTCCTGCTTACCGGAGCTGTCCAGCGGCCGTAACATTTCTTACCGTTTACTTTTTTCCAGGTGCGTACTTTGAAGGAATATTTCTTACCGCGAACGAGTTTCTTCGTCCTGATCTTAGTCTTCGAAGCAACTTTGAGCGTGCGGTATTTCTTCCATCCCGCCTTTTTATATACGACCTGGTATCCTGAAGCTTTCGTGTTCTTTTTCCAGGAGAGCACGAAACGCCTTGAAGAACTCTTTACGCTGAATCCTTTTACCTTGAGCTTCCTTGCCGCGCTTATGAGAGCAGACGTCTTGCTGCTGCCGTCAGGCTTTACGGCAGTATTGTCCTTATCCTTACCGCTCTGATCAGAAGGATCTGTCGGCGCGGCCGGATCAGCCGGTGATGTCGGGTCAGCTGGCGCCGCCGGATCTTCAGGTGTGCCCGGATCAGGTGTTGTCTTGTTCACGCGTACTGTGAAGTTATATACCTCAGGCTCAATATCGTTTCCTGACATCGAAGGCCATGACTTGTCACCGCATTTCACTGTTATCACCTTGCCGTCGCTCACAGGCACAGTCGCGAGACGCTTGTACTCGACACCGTCAACGCTCGTCCTCACCTGGAAATTCTTGTTCGCGGCTGTCGGAGTGACTACAACACCCGTCGTGCCTTCCGGGACTGTCAGCGTATATTCATGTTCCATGCTGCTGAAAGTTTTATCAAGTGTTCCCGTGCTGAAATATACGTTCGTGACTGACTTATCAGTGCTGCTGAAGGAAGACCCGAGATCTTCCCCGTAACCGCGTACAGTGTACATGACTCTGATCTCATCGCCAGATTCTACAGATATAGAGCCTAAGCCTTCATTTACGAACCAGTCGTTCACCGTACCCATCCATCCGCTCTGGCTTCCGCCGTCGAACTCGCCCAGACCGTTTATCTTTGAGATATAGTTGCTCTCAGCACCTTTTACCTCATACCCGTCGAGAGCCTTGACGACCGCGGCCATCATCGTGGAACCGCTTCCGACATCTACCCACTTGTCAACGAGTGTGCCTGTCCAGTATGTGTCTTTCCACACCGCTCCCAGACTTTCAGCGTTCCCGCTGTTGAAAGTCGTGTTCTCAACTATGACTCTTACCTGTCCCGAACCGCTTCCTGAGTCGGCAAAAGACGACGCGCTCATCTGACAGAAGATCATGAGTACCGCTGCCGCGATAGCAATGATCTTTCTCAGAAGTTTCCTTTTTTCAATTTTTTCCATATAGCATAACACCTCTCATATCCACGCCGCGGTCCCCCGCGCTGATCTTATTTACCGGCATTTTTTGAGATGCGGTAACTCCACCTTCCGTAATATTTCTTTCCGTCGATCTTCTTCCATGTCCTCACGCGGAAATAATACTTACGGCCGGCTTTGAGCTTCTTAGTCGTGCACTTCAGCTTTGCAGTTCTCTTAAGCGTCTTGTAGTGCTTCCATCCGGCTTTCTTATATATTACCTGATAACCGTCAGCGCTGCTGTTCCCGCTCCAGCTGAGCCTGATCGCGCGGCGCAGTGTCTTTGACCTTACTGCCTTGAAATGTCTGACATTCAGGCTTTCGGCCCTCAAAACAGCGACTTCTTTCCTGAGTGCATTTATCAAAGCTCTGTCTGCGTCGCTCAGGCTGCCGTCCTTGCCATCCTTGCCGTCTTTACCGTCGACACCGTCTTTTCCGTCTTTACCATCCTTGCCATCCTTACTGTCTTTGCCTGTCTGGCTGCCGGTATTATCTCTTACGATGTCGGTCATGTCATACACATCGTTCTTTCCGGCTCTGTATCTCTCATAGGAGTTTACAGCTAAAAGAGCCTGCTGCGATGACATCATCTCGGCGGCGCTGCTCGACGCGAGATGCTTGAAGCCTCCATTGGCGTCACGGTATTTATCCATCCCCTCAAGGAGCGTTGTGCCGTCATCCATGAAGCCGTTCTGGCGGTCTGCCGGATCTATTCCGAGTGTCGTGAGCGCAATGATCACCTGAGCGTCTGACTCAGCATTGCCGTATGTACCATCTGAGATATTGTTCCTGAGATAACCGAGCGCTTTTACGACAGCACTCTTTAC
>JBJETC010000144.1:0-2552 GCA_051883115.1 Anaerovoracaceae bacterium | reverse complement strand
CCGTGGATATACGCTACATAGGCTATGCTCATGCACGAGATGGCCGAAACGCCTGCAGCCAGGCCGTCAAGCCCGTCTATCAGGTTCACCGTGTTCGTCACGCCGACTATCCACAGCACCGTCACGATAAAGCACATGACGTTCCCGAACTGATAGTGTCCGGGGCCGAACATCATTCCTATGAACCGTATCCTGAGCCCCATGTAGTACATGATGACCGCGACGATGAGCTCCGCCAGGAATTTCGTCCTGGCCTGCAGACCCCTGATGTCGTCCACGACACCCACGAGGTACACGAGCGTGCCTCCGAGCAGCGCCGTCATTATCTTCGGATCTTCCCTGAGGAACACGAGCGACGCCGTGACCGTGCCGGCGAATATCGCCATACCGCCGAACCTCGGCATCGGCTTGCTGTGCATTCGTCTGTTGTCCTTCGGGATATCCATGGCGCCTATCTTCGGGGCCAGCTTTATCGCCAGCGGCGTCACTCCCGCCGACACTATGAGCGCCAGCATGAAGCATTTGAATATGAAGTTCAGATCGATATTATACTGCATAGATATTTTTTCCGTTCAATACTGATTTATCAGTCTTCCTCACGAGGCAGGAGCTCGACCCTGAGTCCCGCTTCGTCGAGTATTTCCTTCGCCAGGTCGTCAGGGTAGCCCTCTCTGATGACTATCCTCTTTATCCCGGCATTGACGATCATCTTGGAGCAGATCGAGCACGGGTGGTTCGTGATGTAGATCGTACCGCCGTCTATGCTCTCTCCAAGCGTCGCCGCCTGGATGATGGCATTCTGCTCAGCGTGGAGTGCGCGGCAGAGCTCGTGGCGCTCACCCGAAGGGACGTGGAGTTTCTCCCTGAGGCACCCGCCGAGCTCGGCGCAGTGCTTGAGTCCCTTAGGCGCTCCGTTGTAGCCTGTCGCGATTATATGCTTATTCATCACTATTACGGCGCCTACGTGGCGTCTCAGGCATGTAGACCTCTGGGCCGTGAGTTCAGCCATCTGCATGAAATATTCGTCCCAGCTGGGTCTCTTTGTTTCCGGCAAAATCATATTTTCACTTTCTTTTCCGACGGACATTGGCCGCAGCCGCTTCAGCGCGCAGGGCCGGCCTCCGGCAGGATGTCTTTTTCATCATAAAAGACCTGCACGAGGTAAAGTCCCTGCGGCGGAGCCGTGTGCCCCGCGAGCGTCCTGTCTTTTCCGTCTATTATTTTTTTCACCTGATCAGGCGGGATCTTCCCCGCGCCCACTTCCGCGAGTGTCCCCGCGATGATCCTGACCATATTATACAGGAAACCTGAGCCCCTGATGTCTATAACGAGCAGCCGGCCTTTTTCATCCTGCTTTTCTGTTATATCAAGGCTGTAAACGGTCTTTACCGTGGAGACATCAGGCTCCGAGCCTGACGCCCTGAATGAGGTGAAATCATGAGTACCAACTATATAACGGGCCGCACGGCGCATCAGTCCCGCGTCGAGCGTCTCCCTTACAGAATATACCCTGTTTCGCTCAAAAACATCGAAATATCCGCCGTCTCTTATGAGATACTGATATTCCTTGCCTTTTGAATTTTTCCTGACGCCGAAATCCATCGGGACTTCAGCCGCGTCAGTCACCATGATGTCCGCATTCTCTGACGTCCTGACGGAGCGCCCGCGGAACATCCTGTTGAGGACGCTCGGGATCTTCTCAGTCGGTATACGGATATCGCCTTCGAACACGGCACGCTGGCCGAGCGCGTGGACACCGGCATCAGTCCTGCTGACACCGCTCACAGTCATCTCCCTCCCCATGAGGTCGGAAAGCGCCTGCTCGAGCGTTCCCTGCGCCGTCCTTTTCCCCGGCTGCCTCTGCCATCCGGAAAAACCTGTGCCGTCGTATTCTATTGTCAAAAGGATCTTTTTCTGTGTCATGCGGCTTTGCTTCGAAATCCCGTCTCCCGGCTGTCACAGCAGCGTCCTGATGAGGAGCTCGCTCCTCCCGCTCAGGAATATCATGTATATCCACGACGCGGCCGCTATGTACGGCGCCATAGGGAGAAATTCCTTCTTCTTCACTTTTTTCCTCGCGAGCAGCCAGCAGGCGTGCCCCGCGCCTATGACGGTCGTGAGGATAAAAATAATGATCATGCCGTAGAAACCGCTGATGAAGCCGATCGCAGCGAAAAGCTTTATGTCTCCGCCGCCCATGACGGTCTCGCCGTAAAACAGCCTGCCGAGCAGCGCCGCCATGCCCATGAGCCCGAACCCGAGAGCCGCCCCCGCGGCCATGCTCTTCCAGCCTCCCGCGAACTGCAGGAACCCGAACCCGGTCACCATGAGGAGGATCGTCAGCTGATCCGGTATTATCATGTATTTTTTATCGCTTATGGCGATCTCAAGCAGCAGCCACAGCGCCGCGGCCGCCGGGACAGCGTATCGCCAGTCCTGCCAGACGAGGTAAACGTCAACGACGATGAACACCCCCGTCAGGACATATTTCCACGGCCAGCTTTTTATCCTCTGAGTGTACGGGTCCCGGAGCTCTTCCGAAGGCTCCTCCC
>JBJETC010000143.1:0-14463 GCA_051883115.1 Anaerovoracaceae bacterium | reverse complement strand
TGGGGTCAAACAGGACGGCGCTCATGTATCTCACGCTTTTCTGCGTCTCGGAGTTCGCCGTTATACAGATCTATCTGGCGCTGAACAGGAAGTACAAGCGGAACAAATACATATACTTCACGGCGCTCGCATTGAGCATAACGCCGCTCGTCATGTACAAGATACTCGGCGTCATCGGGAACCCGCATCATATCTGGGGTTTCCTAGGGCTCTCATACATGACGTTCAAGGTGGCGCAGATCGTGATAGAGATTTACGACGGCGTGATAAAGGAAGTGAAGCCGTTTGACTTTTTCTACCTGATGCTCTTTTTCCCGCAGATAACCTCGGGGCCTATCGACAGGAGCAGGAGGTTCAGCGAGGATCTGAACAGGGTGCTGCCGAGGCGCGAGTACCTGGATATGGCCGGCACAGGCATTTTCAGGATCATGCTCGGCATGATATACAAGATAGTTTTCGGAGGCGCCTTTTACCAGATCATGCAGTGGGGCGGACTTCACCTCACGGTGCAGGCGACGCTGCTTTACATATACGCGTACGGTTTTTATCTGTTCTTCGACTTTGCCGGATACAGCCACATGGCCATCGGCCTCAGCTACGTTTTCGGCATCAGGACGCCGGAGAACTTCGACAGGCCTTTTATCAGCAAGGATATGAAGGAATTCTGGGACAGGTGGCACATCACGCTGTCGCACTGGTTCAGGGACTTCATTTTCTCGCGCGTGACGATGGATATGATAAGGCACAGGGTCTCGAGGAACAAGCTCGTGATCGCCTCGACGGCATTCATGATAAATATGTTCATCATGGGGCTCTGGCACGGCCTCGAGCCGTATTACATAGCTTACGGCCTTTATCACGGTGTTCTCCTGTCTCTGACGGAGATATACCAGAAAAAATCGAAATTCTACAAAAAGCACAAGCGCGACAAGTGGTTCATGTTCATTGAGTGGTTCATAACATTCAACCTCGTCATGTTCGGGTTCTTTATCTTCTCCGGGCGTCTTTATTATCTGATAACGACCGGCAAGATGAGCATCCTGTTCTGATCGCAGGCTTGAAATTTTTAGATAAAAAATAAAAACAAAGCAATAAAAAGCATAAAAAGCAATAAAAAGGAGAAGTAAAAATGGAAGAGAAAATTCTGGACATAATAGAAGATATCTGCGGCGACCCTGTTGTAAAAGAAAATCCTGATATCGACCTCCTCGGCGAGGACCTCATAGATTCGCTCGATTACGTCGAGATGCTCATGGACATCCAGGACCAGCTCGGTGTCGTTATCGCGCCGTCCGAGGTCACGAGGGAAGAAATGGCTACGCCGAACAAGATCATCGCAGTCGTAAAAGAGAGAATGGCAAGGTAGCTCAGGGAGCTTGGAATGACTAAGATCAAAGCTTTTTTTAGAGCACTCGTCCTGTTCATCCTGTTCGTGGCGTGTGTTCATGCGGTCTGCCTCCATACATCGCTCAAAGACGCTCCGGAATATACAGGGACGTGGGCGAACCCGTACAAGGACATGTCGTATGGATGGACATCGGAAAATATGGGGAGCGGCGTCATGCCGGTGCTCGGCTCATCTGAGTTCAACCACGGCAAGACGAGGCCGTATCACCCGTTCAACGTTTTCCGCGGCACGGACGTGAAGATGATGAACGTAGGCGGTCCGTTCAACCAGACGCTTTTCCACACCGTTTTCATAGGAGCGGCAGGACCGAACATAAAGACCAAAAAGGTCGTTCTGCTGCTCTCGCCTACGTGGTTCAAGAAGGAAGGCGTTTCGCCGCAGTCGTATTCGCTCCGTTTTTCCATGAGTGAATACATACAGTTCATGCAGAACAGCAGGATCTCCGCCGAGTCGAAAAAATATGTCATGAAGAGGTCTGAGGCTCTGCTGAAAAAGTCCAACGAAAAACTCTACGGCAAAGTGAAAGTCGTCGATGACTATCTCGTGCGCGGGAAGAAAAACATCATAAACGCCGGGCTTTTCAAACTGCTTTCGATGTACACGTATGATACGGATACTGTGACTACGAGGCTTGCCATGACGGCGAGGAACCATAAGGATAAGAACCTCCGCAGAGGCTTCAGCAGCAAGTGCAGGAAATGGGAGAAAAAATACAACCCGTCCGGCCGCGTGAGCTGGGACCTGCTTTACAGGACCGCCATGAAGGAAGGCTCGAAGAACTCAAAGGATAACTCGTTTTACATGAACGATAAGACCTGGAACAGGAGCCTCAAGGCGAAATACTCAGGGCTCAGGAACTACCACGGCAAATCGTCATGGGCTGATTCGCCGGAGTATGACGATCTTGAGGCATTCCTGAAAGTCTGCCGCGAGAACGGCATAAAGGTCAGGCTCATCGTGCAGCCTGTGAACGGCTACTGGTACGATTACACGGGTTTCCCGGCTTCAAGGCGCAAAGCCATGTCTGACAAGGCGGAGAAGATTGCGGCGAAATACGGCGCGGAATATGTTTCGCTCCAGAAGTATGAATATGACCGGTATATCACCATGGACGCGGTGCATCCGTGGGGGAAAGGATGGCTAAAGATAGATGAACAGATCTACAGCTTCTACAATGAATGATGCCGCAGTTAACGACGCCGTAGTTAACGGCGCTGCAGCGGCCGGCGCCGCAGCGGGAGATGCGGCTGATGCGGAAAATATCGCGCTCGAGGAAGAAAAGGAAGATGAGCTCAATAAGAAGACGCTGAGGAAATTCGAGAGGAGAAAATACATAAAGTTCACGCTCATATTTTTCGCCATGATGGCAGGGCTCTACATTTTCTCGATGTTCGGCGGGATGCTCTCGTCGCCGGCGTTCACATACGCTGAATTCTGATAACGGTGAAAATCTCTTTATTTTTTCCGTGCTTTGGTTTATCATTTAAGAAATACGGGAGAATTTTCTAAGGAGAATTTACATGAGTAAAAAGAATACAGATAACAACAGCATAGTCAAGAAGAATATGAAGACGCTCAACCGTCTTTCCATAATCGACTGTATCGTAGGCACGCTTTTTCTCATAGGCGCGTTTCTCTACGCGAGGGCAAATGTTTTTTCATACGCTCTCATCATGATATGCATGTCTGCCGCGTTCCTTGGACTTGCAGGCATGTACAGGTACAGATATAAGAACATGAAGGACAGGCACCTTTAGAGGCATCATGAGATAAAGCATGTCCCGGCATCACAGGGAAAAACGACTCCGGCTCGCGCCGGAGTTTTTTCATGCGCGGAAAAAGGCACGAAAAAAGCTGCAGGCGGGCTGCAGCTTTTGTTTCTCGTATAGATCCTCCGGTCCCGCTGGGGCGTCAGTTGATGCCGAATGGCTCGAATCCGAAGTGGGACAGGACGTCGTTTATCTTGTTGACGTCGTAGATCCTCTTTCTCATGAGGTATTCGTTCGTGAGGTCGTATCTTTCCTCGTCGGAGAAGATATATCCGCACTTGTACATGAGCTTTATGGCTTCTTCCCATTTTATCCTGAGGGCGAAGCAGATCGCGAGGACTTCTTCTTTCGTCGGGTGGTATGAAGCGTCTTCTGTCACGCTGTTTATCAGGTCGTGGCTCAGTCTCATCCTCGAGCATATCTCGGAAACGGTGAGATCCTCGCGCTTCATCGTGTCCTTTACGACTTTTCCGAACGTGTTCTGCGGCTTGTCGACCATTGCCCAGAGGATGGATGTCTGCATCTGATCCTGGCGTTGGGCTTTTACAGGGTCGTCAGGGACTTCGCCGCTGTATTTGTCGAGATCGATATGATGTGAATCCCTGAGCTCTTTTTCCTCAGCGGAGAGGTTCTCAGGCTCTTTACGCCTTGATTGCTTTTCCTTTTCCGGCTCTGCTGCCTCAGGCTTTTCCTCGGCGGCCGCGGACTCAGCTTCTTCAGGCTCAGCTGCTTCCGGCTCTTCGGATCCCGATGCTTCGGCAGCGGTCTCTGTTTCTGCTTCAGCTTCAGCTTCTTTTGCCTCGGCTCCTTCTGCTTCCGGTACGTCGGCGGGCTCGCTTACGGCTGCTGTCCCATCCCCGGCAGGGGCGGCAGCATCGTCTGTCTTTTCGGCTGCAGGCGCCTGGGGATCCTTGAGGAGGTCCTCAAATGTGAACTGGTGGCCTGCGGTGTCGTAATCGAGATCCATGACGCTTATCTGTCCGTCAAGGACGTCAGACTCGGCATCTGCATCTGCCGCAGCGGCTTTTTCTCGGTCGATTTTTTCTATCGTGTCTGCCGCGAAGTTTGCTGCTGACGCATACGCTCCGGCTGAATGTTTTTCCTCTTCAGGAGCCTCTTTTGCTTCGTTTTCTTTATTGGCTCCTTTATCGTTTTCTCCTGCCTTTTCCTTCTCGTCTACAGGGAGATGGATAGAAGGTGTAGTGTCCCTGAGCGGGAAGATGTCAGGATAAGTTATCTCCTCATGCTTTTTCTCTGCAGGGGCCGGAGTCTCCTCGGCGGGTTCCGGCTCTTCCTCGTGCTCAGGCTCGACATAGAAAAAGTTTACGTAATTTATTACTTCGTTATAAAGGGATTCCTTCTCGGCTCTGATCCTCTCGGCTTCTTTGTGAGCCTTGTTTTCCTCCCTGATCTCATTCTCTTTTTTTCGCGTTTCCGCGTTTTCCTTTATTTTTTCCTTGAATTTTTCGAACATCGCGTCCTCCGATGACTAATACAGATTTACTATTATTGTATCACCAGGAAGGATTTTGTGGAATAGCGGGCTCATGATTTTTCTCATATATATTGTGTATTTTATCGCTTTTATGGCCGTCTCAGCTACAATCGGAGGATAAAGGGCAGCTTCCGGGAATTCGGCCGCGAATGAGGCGGAGCTCTGTGTTATACTAAAATAAATCATCGTATCCACAGAAACGGAGATGAGAAAAATGACATCAGAGAAAAAAGAAGAAAACAAGCCGGCAGCTGGTATCCTGCCTGCAGGTGAGTGGATAAGCGACGGCCCGGCGGTCGTGATAGAAAGAGACGATGTGCCGGAGAAGAAGCTCGAAAAATACGTCGAGGCCTGCAAGAGGCTCGTGAAGCTCTGCGATGAGGAGGATGCCGAGTTCGAGCTGTATTATGATGACTGCTCGATCACGTATTACGCAGAATCGCTGAAACTCGCGTCTGACAGGGACATTGAGTCGTTCAGCCGGAGCGTCCGCGAGCTCATGAAACTCGAGGGCGACAGTGAATACATTTGTACTTTTAACGGGACAAGCGGAGAAAATGAAGGAAAGTCGATAGATATACGGATAGAAAAGGGTAATATCAACATAGAAGAAAATCAATAGAACATTTGGGGAAAATATGGCTAACACACTAAGAGACCTGAGGGAAGGTCAATCAGCTGTCGTCACGGCTGTCGGCGGCAGCGGCGAACTGAGGCAGCATTTTCTTGACATGGGCGTCATACCGGGCGAACGGGTGAAGCTCATGAAATACGCGCCGATGGGCGACCCTATGGAGCTTCTTGTCCAGGGGTACGAACTGACGCTGAGGCTGGCTGACGCTGAGAAGATCAGCATAGACGACATTCGCGAAGACGCGCCTGAAGAGGAGAGCGAGGCTAAGAGAAAAAGGAGGGCCGAGGGGCTTTCTGAATACGACGTTGAGCACCCGGGACTTGGTGAAGGCGGGAAATACCATGTGAAAAAAGGCGAGCACCCGCTCCCTGACGGGACGGTGCTCACGTTCGCGCTCGTCGGGAACCAGAATTCCGGGAAGACGACGCTTTTTAACCAGCTTACGGGTTCGAACCAGCATGTCGGGAATTTCCCGGGTGTCACGGTAGACAAGAGGACCGGCCAGGTCAGAGGCATAAAGAACACAGAGATCACCGACCTTCCGGGTATATATTCGATGTCCCCATACAGCAGCGAGGAACTCGTATCGAGGGAATTCATACTGCAGAACAGGCCGACGGGGATAATCAACATCGTTGACGCCACAAACATAGAGAGGAACTTTTACCTCACGATGCAGCTCATGGAACTCGATGTCCCGATGGTAATAGCGCTCAACATGATGGACGAGGTCAGGGCGAACGGCGGCTCGATAAAGATAAACGAGATGGAGGCCGCGCTCGGCGTGCCTGTCGTTCCTATATCTGCCGCGAAGGGCGAAGGTGTCGACGAGCTCGTGCGCCACGCGCTTCACGTCGCGAAATACCAGGAGCGTCCGGGCAGGATGGACTTCTGCGATGAGAACGATCACGGCGGAGCGGTGCACAGATGCCTGCACGGTACGATGCACCTCATAGAGGACCACGCGGCAGCTGCGGGGATCCCGCTGAGGTTCGCCGCGACAAAAGTCATCGAGGGCGATGAGAAAATAATCGAAGACCTCGGCCTCGAGGAAAATGAAAAAGACATGATAGGGCATATCATAAGGCAGATGGAGGAGGAAAGAGGCCTTGACAGGGCAGCCGCCATTGCGGATATGCGTTTCACATTCATCAGGAGGATCGTGGCGAAAACGGTCGTAAAGCCTGTGGAAAGCCGCGAGCACGCGAGGAGCGTCAAGCTCGACAGGATACTCACGGGCAAGTACACCGCGATTCCTTCTTTTATAGCCATCATGGGCCTGATGTTCTGGCTCACGTTCAATGTAATAGGAAAATTCTTTCAGGACCTGCTCGCCTCGGGGATAGGGGCTCTCACGAACATGGCCGATGCGTGGCTCACGTCGGTGAACATAAACCCGGTCATACATTCGCTCGTGATAGATGCTGTTTTCAACGGCGTCGGGACGGTGCTGAGTTTCATACCGATAATCGTCACGCTGTTCTTCTTCCTGTCGCTGCTTGAAGATACGGGGTACATGGCGAGGGTGGCCTTCGTCATGGACAAGCTGCTCCGAAAGATAGGACTTTCGGGGAGGAGCATCGTGCCTATGCTCATAGGATTCGGATGCACGGTCCCGGGTGTCATGTCGGCGAGGACACTGCCGTCAGACAGAGACAGGCGCATGACGATCATGCTCACGCCTTTCATGAGCTGCTCGGCGAAGCTGCCTATATACGCGTTCTTCACGGCGGCATTTTTCCCGAAATACGCGGCTCTCGTGATGGTAGGCCTTTACCTGCTCGGCATCGTCATGGGCGTAATAACGGCGCTCGTTACTAAGGATGTCTATTTCAAGGGCGAAGCCGTGCCGTTCGTCATGGAGCTTCCAAACTACAGGCTCCCGGGCGCGAAGAACGTAGCGATGCTGCTCTGGGAAAAAGCGAAGGATTTCCTTCAGAGGGCGTTCACGATCATCTTCGTCGCTACGGTCATCATATGGTTCTTCGAAACGTTCGACACGCATCTCAATATAACGTCTGATCCGCAGAACAGCATACTTGCCGCGGTAGGCGGCCTGATCGCGCCGGTCTTCAAGCCTCTTGGCTTCGGAGACTGGAGGATGTCGACGGCTCTCATAACAGGATTCATGGCTAAGGAAAGCGTCGTATCGACACTGAACGTGCTGTTCGGATCGAAAGCTGCGATAGAAAGCGTCATGACGACGGCTACAGCGCTTTCGTTCCTCGTCTTCTGTCTGCTGTACACGCCTTGCGTCGCGGCTATATCATCTATCAGGCGTGAGCTCGGCGGCAGGGACGCGGCTATAGTCGTCGTGTTCCAGTGCGCGATAGCATGGCTTGCGGCATTCATCGTTCACGCCATTGCTTTAATGGTCATTTAATAAAAAAACAAGGGGTTTAAGGATATGAATATTCAGAGTCTTGCGCTGCTTGCCGTGATCATAGCGGCGTTCGCGGCGGCGGCGGTCTGGTCGTACAGGCACCGCGGGAGCTGCGGCTGCGCCGGCAGCAGGTGCGGAACGGACAGCGGCAGATACGGATGCGGAAAAGGCAGCAGCAGTTCAGGCGCATCGTGCGGTGGGAACTGCGCGTCGTGCCCGTTCAGCATGTTTGAAAACACCGGCAGATAATGTAAAATATGGTCAGGCACATTTCGTGGCTGACCTTTTTATTTTGTAAGAAATCAATCGGAGGCTGTATTGGATCAGATCTCATTATTCGAGAAAGAGGCGCCGCAGCCGCTCGCGTCAAGGATGCGTCCTGAAACGCTCGACGAGTTCGTCGGCCAGGATCATCTGCTCGGAAGCGGCAAGCTCCTCAGGAGACTCATAGAAAACGACCAGATATCATCAATGATATTCTGGGGCCCTCCGGGCGTCGGCAAGACGACACTCGCGAGGATCATTGCAAACAGGACGAAAGCGGCTTTCATCGATTTTTCGGCCGTGACGAGCGGGATCAAAGAGATCCGCCAGGTCATGGAGGAAGCAGAGAAGAACAGGCGATTCGGAGAGAAGACCATCCTTTTCGTAGATGAGATACACCGTTTCAACAAGGCGCAGCAGGACGCGTTCCTGCCTTTTGTCGAAAAAGGCAGCATAACGCTCATAGGCGCTACGACGGAAAATCCGTCGTTCGAGATAAACAGCGCTTTGCTTTCGAGGTGCAAGGTCTTCGTGCTGAAAGCCCTGACGCCTGAAGATATCAGGAAGCTCCTCGAGAGGGCCGTCAAAGATGACAGAGGCTTTGGCCGAGAGAACGTCGATATCTCAGACGGCATACTGGAAAAAATCGCGCTTTTCGCGAACGGCGACGCGAGGACGGCTTTATCGACACTTGAGATGGCAGTGCTGAACGGCGATGTCGGGAGCGACGGGAGCATAACCGTAACAGAAGACATACTGGCACAGTGCACTTCGAGGAAATCGCTTTTATATGACAAGAACGGCGACCAGCATTACGATCTCATATCGGCTCTCCATAAGTCGATGAGGAATTCGGACCCTGACGCGGCGGTGTACTGGCTCGCCAGGATGCTCGAGGGCGGCGAAGACCCGCTCTATGTCGGAAGGCGTGTCATACGTTTCGCGAGTGAAGACGTGGGCCTCGCAGATCCTAAGGCACTCGAGATAGCTGTAGCTGCTTTTCAGGCGTGCAGGTACATCGGCATGCCTGAGTGTTCAGTCAACCTCACGGAGGCTGTTGTCTACATGGCCATGGCGCCGAAGTCGAACGCGATGGAAACAGCTTACAACGAGGCGAATGCCGATGCCGAAAAAACGACGGCTGAACCCGTGCCGCTCCAGATTAGGAACGCGCCGACGAAGCTGATGAAAGACCTCGGCTATAATGAAGGCTACATGTACGCTCACGACTACGAAGGGCACATAACTCCTATGAAATGCCTGCCTGATTCCCTCGAGGACCGCGAATATTTCAGGCCATCAGATCAGGGCATGGAATCAAGATACGCCAAACGCCTTGAGGCTATTAAGGAGTGGAAGAAAAATCACCGCGGTTGAATTTTCACATAAGCTGATATATTATTATTAAGAATTCTAAAGATTCAGGTAACTGATCAGCTTAACGGGAAAGATATGAAAAAGAAAAAAGACGGAAAAAATGCTCGCGGCGCAGAGAGCGGAAGCCGGAAAGGACGGATCTTCAGGCGTTTCCGCCGTATGAACAGGGCTCAGGCACTGAAGCTCGACATAGCGCTCGGATGCGTATGCGCGGTGCTGCTCGCGGCACTGATCGCGATGCCGCTTAACGTGAATATAAAGTATATAACTCTCGACGGCGTTTCAAAGAGCCAGGTGGTGACACATGCCGGCGATGTCAATGCTCTTCTGAAGCAGATGAACAGCGCCAGGAAATACGTCACGACAGGGGACGACATCGTAAAGCCGGGCAGGAGCGAAAATGTCAGCAACGACATGGACGTGAGCATACTCAAAGCTACGTTCTCTGCAGCCAGGATAAAAGGAAAGACAGTCAACATCTGCCTTTACCCCGGAACTGTAAAAGAGAACCTCGAGTACAACGATATCAAATACGATGAAAACGACAGGATAAGCCCGTCGCTCGACACGAAAGTCACAGCCGATACCAAGATCGTTCTTGATGAAGTGATCGAAAAGACTGCTGAGAAAACGGTAACAGTAAAAGCAAAGGACGAGGTCGTGATGAGCAGCAAGGTCCAGTCCGGCGTCATAAAGACGGTAGAAGGCCATGACGGCCGTGCTGTCAAACAGTACAAGACGACATATGTAAACAGCAGGAAGACGAAAGTCACGTCGAAGGTGATGAGCTGGAAGCGCAAAGTCGTGAATCACAGCGTCATTTTCGGTACGAGCGAGACAGGAGAAAACGGTCCTGTTAAATACTCGAGGACATTCACCGGGAACTGCACCGCTTATTACATGGGCGAGTCAGCCTACGGAGCCGCCGGCTCAAGATGCCACTACGGCACATGCGCTGTCGACCCGAGCTACGTCCCTTACGGCACGAAACTCTACGTCACAGGCTACGGCATAGCTGTAGCAAATGACTGCGGATCAGCCGTCAAGAACAACGTTGTCGATCTCTACATGCATAACAACAGCGAAGCCCTGCAGTGGGGCCGCCGCCACGTCAAGGTATACGTGCTGAGCTGAACGTGAGCCGAACGCGGTTGAAAAAAATACCGCGATTCATTATAATTAAACGGTAAATTCGCTTTATCATGTTGTGAGGTAATGAGATGAGTAAAGTAGCAGTTGTTTATTTCAGTGGCTCCGGCAATACAAAACAGATGGCCCAGTGCGTAGCGGACGGGGCAGAAGCGAAGGGAGCAGACGTGACAGTCTGCGCAGCAGAAGATTTCAAACCTGAGACAGTCGGATCGTACGACGGCCTGGCATTCGGATGCCCGGCAAGAGGCGATGAGGAACTCGAACAGGATGTTTTCAGGCCAATGTGGGACGAGTGCATCAGCAGGCTCCCGGGAAAGAGAGTCGCGCTGTTCGGATCGTTCGGCTGGGGAACAGGCGAGTGGATGCAGAAATGGGAAAAGGAATGCGATGATGCAGGTATAGACATCGTGTCGCTCTCAGTTATCTGCAAAGGCCATCCTGATGACCATGTGAAGGATGAGCTCAGGATCCTCGGCGGAGCAGTGGCGCAAGCCTGAATATATGAAAAGTTCATGTTTTGAGATGCCCCGGCTCAGGCCTGACCGGACCTGCATGCGGGGAGATTGATGTTTGGGGAAAGTGTATTTTTAGTATGCTTTCCTTTTTATTTTGTACAGGAAAAAGGCTTCGGGCTTTTTCCGCACTTATGAAGATATGAGCAGAAACAACAGAGATACGATGGACCTTAAAAAGGCCGGAAAACACAGAAAAAAGCGCGGCAGCATCCTCGACGGCTTCAGGCATGAGGACCAGCAGGACTACGACGGACGCTACGAGAATGACGCCGCTTCAGGCGGGAACGTCACACACCGCCATACGCAGGAAGACGAAGACTTCGAAAAGTTCATCCGGGATCAGTATATAGATACATCCGGGCAGAGCGGCGGATACGATAGCGCGGGGAGCGGCTATGACAGCGGGTACGACTATGGTTACAGCACGCAGAACGGCGGTTACGGCTATCAGGACGGAGGAGGCCGCCACGGCGCCGGCAGGAACGGCAGAAGATCGCGCCGCTCATCGGGCAGGAGGAGCCCGGGCAGGATCATAAGGAACGTGATCCTCATTCTGCTCCTGATTTTTGTCCTCATAACAGTCTATATCTACAACGCCACTTCGGGTTTCAAGAGACAGGACACGAGCAGTGCCGATTTCGCGATAGACACGGGCGCGTCGCTCAAACTCACGAAATACAGGAACATAGCCATACTCGGCTCGGATGCGAGGAAAGGCGAAGGCTACAGCGGGAGCCGTACTGACGCTATCATTATTTTAAGCATCAACAGACTGACGGGAGATATCAAAATAATCTCAGTCATGAGGGATTCGTACCTTAAGACAGGGTATAACGACGGAAGTCTCGTGCTCGACAAGGTCACGAACACGTTCGCGTACGGCGGAGGCGCCTACACATGCGCGGCCCTCAACAGGAACCTTGATCTCAATATCAGGGAATTCGTCGTATTCAACTGGAAGGCAGTGGCTGATACGGTCGACACGCTCGGCGGCATAGAAGTAAATATAAAGAAAAACGAGATAAGGGATCTGAATCATTACGGCAGAGAAACTGCCAGGAACGTCGGCGGGAAGTACCACAGGATAACGTCTACGGGAAAGCAGACTATAGACGGTGTGCAGGCCGCGACGTACTGCAGGATAAGGAAGACGTCGGGCGGTGACACCGGAAGGGCAAGGCGCTACAAGGCCGTTATGAACGCTGTCATAAAGAAGGCCGTTACGTCTCCGGGCAAGATCGGTGCGCTCAGGAAGAAGGTTTTCCCTGAAGTCCTGACGAACATGTCGCAGGGCCAGATGACGACGGCGATCATGAGAGCTCCTTTTTACCACATAAAAGGGAACATCTCATGGCCGAGGAAATATTACGGCGGAATGGTCAGAGGCGTGTGGTATGCCGTACCGACGACGCTTGCGCGCAACGTGAGATGGCTCCACAAGAAGGCTTTCGGCCAGGAAAATTACGATCCGTCAGATACGTGCCGCAGCATAAGCAGTGAGATCATCTCGGACACGGGAGTGAGCTGATGGCAGCTGTTCCGGCCGTCATGTAAAAATAAAATGCTAATTGAGCAATTATATACATTACATTGTGATTTTTCTGATATAATGATTATATATACGAAAAATGGAGGCGTAATATGAGAAAAATCGGTCTTGTCGGTGGGCTGGGACCTGAAGCCACGTCCGACTTTTACAGATGTCTGCAGTTTGAAGTCCACAAGTTGACGGGACGCGACGTTATGGCGCCTGTCACTATAGAAAGTATCGATCCGTTCAAGGTGATAGGATACTGTGACGAAAAGAGGTATAACGATCTTTCCGCCTTACTCTTAAAATCGATAAACAACCTCGCCGCTGCAGGCGTAAGGTTCGCTACGATAACAGCTATGGCTCCGCACGTTGTTTTCCCTGAAATAGAAGGGAGAGCACAGGTCTCGATCGCGAGCATGGTAGATACGACATGCGCTTACTGCGTGAACAACGGCTACAAGAAGATCGGCCTCATCGGGCTCGAGTCGACGATGAACGAGAGCTTCCTGCCATGGGCGTTCGCGGCGCAGAAGATGGATATCGTGACGCCTGATTTCCAGGATGCTGGATTCATAAGCGGCCTCGTCCACAAGAGACTGAAATACCAGCCGATCACGGATGAGGACAGGGACAGAGCGTCCGGGATCATAAACAGCATGGTAACTGAGAAAAACATAGACGCGCTGCTGATAGGCTGCTCCGAGCTCCCGTCGATACTCTCGGGGATCGAACTCGATGTCCCGGCAGTAGACGCTCTGACAGTCCATGCGAAGGCGATGGCTACGCTCGTAGTAGAGGAGAGCGATATCCTGAAAGAGCCTGAAGAAGAGGAACAGAGCGAAGAAGAATAATAGAAGATAACGGATTTCCGTGAAAATAATTCAATGTGGTTATGATATCGCGAGATATCAAATGAGGAGGCAGTGATGAAAACATACGGTCTTAGCAAACTCGGTATCAAGGCTTCTGCTGTTTACAGGAACCTCGAGCCGGCTGTGCTTGTCGAGAAAGCCCTTGCGAGAGGCGAGGGTGAACTGACGTCTACAGGAGCTCTCAACGTACTGACAGGAAAGTACACGGGACGTTCTCCTAAAGACAAGTTCATCGTGGACAGCGACGGTGTCCATGACAAAATCGCGTGGGGCAAGGTCAACATGCCTGTAAAGAGAAAGACTTTCAACGCGATCAAGAAAGAAATGATAAAGTACCTCGAAGGTAAGGAAGTATTCCTGTTCGACGGCTTTGCCGGAGCAGACCCGGCCTATACGAGAAAATTCAGGATCATAAATGAGCTCGCTTCTCAGAATCTTTTCATCCATGACCTTCTCATCAGACCTGATGAAGAGCAGCTCAAGGATTACGGCGATCCTGACTTCACGATCCTCGTAGTCCCTGGCTATAAGTGCGATCCTGAGAAATTCGGCATCCATTCAGAGGCTGCCATCATGATCGACTACGAGAAGCATTTCGCTATCATCGCCGGATCGCAGTATTCGGGCGAGATCAAGAAGACGGTATTCTCAGTCATGAACTACATCATGCCTGTAGAAAACAACATCCTTCCGATGCACTGCTCGGCAAACATGGATCCTGAAACGGGAGACACAGCAGTATTCTTCGGACTTTCAGGAACAGGAAAGACGACACTTTCCGCTGATCCTAACAGAAAGCTCATAGGAGACGATGAGCACGGATGGTCCGACGACGGCATCTTCAACTTCGAAGGCGGATGCTATGCTAAGTGCATCGACCTCAAGGAAGAAAACGAGCCTGAGATCTTCAACGCGATCAAGTTCGGATCTGTTTCAGAGAACGTCATCATCGACAAGAAGACAAGGGTAGCTGATTACTCAGACGGTTCACTCACGGAGAACACAAGAGTGGGATATCCTATCGACTTCATTTCGAACGCTCAGATCCCCGGATACGGCG